>DXJA01000454.1 GCA_019056875.1 Candidatus Jordarchaeum madagascarense | reverse complement strand
GAAAAACTTTATATGTCGCCGAAAAGAAATTTTTCATAGTTTAGGAGCGACTTTTTATGTCTGATGAGTTTAGTGAGCTTCTTGACGGTTTTGGCGACGATAAGAAAATAAAAGAACTCGCGGAAATCATATCCGGAGTAGTTAAAATAATATTGAACGCAGTTGATATGCTCGAGGGGAGAATGAACGAACTAGACAATCGCATAAATGGCTTGGAAAGGCACCTGGATAGAATCGGCGATACGCAACGCTTTGGCGGGTCGTCTGAATCAGGAAGGAGATCTAACTCCGATTCTGATCGTGAAGAATACGGTTACGGGCCCGGTGGAAGAGAGTCAGCACCATACTCACGTCCAACACCAGCACCCGCATACGGTTCACCGGGAGGAATGGCTACAGCCCGCGGGCCGGGTCCCGGTTCTGGGGGGAGTCCTGTGAGTGCTAGGGCTCAATTACAAGGTGAATTGAAGGATCTCTTTGCTAGGATGCGCCAAAGAAGAGGATAACCTCACAAAATAAACCACTGTAGTATTAATTAATCTCTTAATCTTTTTATTATTTGATAAAGAAACACATCTGGTCTTATTTGACTTGGTTTTTGATTAAACTTGAAAAATTAGAAGGCTGATTTTAAATTAAATTCTAAAAAAATGTTTTGAAGAAATATAAAAAAGGTGTGAAGTCTTAAGCTTTGCTCTTAAGTTTTCTGACTTCTTCCAATATGGCTTCTAGAATCTTCCTGTCTGGTAAGCAGCCTGGTGGTGGATCAATAACCTTTCTTAACCTGATGGGTACATGATCCATTCGGTAGGCGGTTCCCTCATCCTCTACGCCGGCTATAGTTGGGGGTAAAACCACCGAGGCGATTTCTGTGGTTGGGGTTACGTGTGGTTCAATAGCGATTACTGGTAGCTTCGCCATGTAGGATATGCTGCTGGCAGGGAAGTGTGAAACGGGGTCTGAAGCTATAACCAGAACAGCGTCTGCTTCCTCTCTCTGAAGAATATCATTAGAAGTGGTTTCTCCTGGATTATAATAGGGATAACCTCTCTGGAAATCTATTCCAAAAGGATAGCCAGTCTGCCAACCCGCAACTAAACTAAAACCTGCAACGTTATAATGTCCTCTCATAGCCATTATCACAAACTTAGCGTACTTGTTTAGGTCAATCGTTAATTTAATAGCATTTTCCACGTTCCTGTGCTTACCTCTCGACATGGTTAATCCTAAGCCAAAGAAGATGACTCCGAACCCGGCTTTTTTCATTATATCAGCGACTTCCTGAATCTTAGAAACAGGTACTCCACCTACCTCTTCTCCTCGAATAGGTTGACCCTTTACCGCAGCTCTTAGAGCATCAAAAAGCTCATAATCATATCCCGGTTTCAATTGCAGGAAATGATCCGCTAGCTTAGCGGTATCAGTGTTACGTGGATCAATAACTATTAGGGTTCGGTCTTGTTTTCCCTGTTCCCTGAAAAAGCCCCTGATAAAAGTAGTGTACCTCGCCATGTGTCTGGGGTGTGCGTGTGCGGGGTTAGAACCCCAATAAACGATGACGTCAGCCCTATTCTTTACCTGTCCCAATGTACACGCCGGAAGACCCACCTCTTGTTTTGCAATGGTCGAAGGTCCATGACAAACACTGGCTGTATCGTCTATCACTGCGTTGAGCTCCTCGGCTAACTCTATCCCAACGCGTTGCGCATCACACTCCGTTGAAGCCCATCCATAAAGAAGAGGTCTCTCTGCTTTTATGAGAATCTCTGCCGCCTTTTTTATGGCTTTTTCGAATGTTGTCTCTTTCAGTTCTCCCTTTTCCCTGATCATTGGTTTCGTAATCCTATGACCATTCTGTGAAGACAAAAACTTTGTAGTACCAATCGTGCAAAGATTTCTGGTTTCGATTATTTTTCCATCCTCAACGACAATTTCTCCGTCATCACAAAGTGAACCACAAAACGGACAAACAACATCAGTTACAACTTCCTGAGACAAAATTTGTTTCCTCCTATAACCATTATACTCCTACTTTACCAAAAATTTTCTCGCGATCTCAAGAGCACTAAGAACAGATTTTCCTGGATCTCTCTCAACGGTAACCTCAACTCCTTTAAAGGAGGGCATACCAGTAGAGTCCGTATAAGGGTTTATAACCTGATTGGCCCAAATTCCCATAGGTATGTACACTATTCCTTCGTGGGGGGCATCCGGTGATTTTTCTGCTCTGACCACGACTTCACCATAACTCGTTTTAACCAGGACGGTGTCTCCACTTAGAAGTTTCAATTTCTTCATATCTTGGGGATCAATGTAGCATTTTGCGCAAGCCCGAGTGTTTATGTCTCCTGACTTATCAGTCTCGATTGCTACACCCTGTTCTAGACTTCTGCCTGTTACCAAGATTGCTTTTAAAGAGGTTTTTTTGGACATTTTATTTTTCCTCCTCACTTTTCAATTGTGAGTGCCCCGCTGGGGCAAATCTTTTCGCAATCCATAAATTTGCATATCAGGCATATTTCTGGTTTAACCACAACCGCTATGCCATTAATAACACAAATGGGTTCATCCGTGTTCTCACTTTCGCAAGAGCTGAATCCACTTTCGTACAATATTCTTTCCTTACAGTAAGGACAGATCGATACGCAATTGCCACATCCCAAGCACTTTTTTGCGTCGATTTTCACTCTTGCCATGTAGAACACCAT
>DXJA01000453.1 GCA_019056875.1 Candidatus Jordarchaeum madagascarense | reverse complement strand
GATCAGAATTCTCTGTGTACAGGAAATTTTTATTATTGAAGCTTTTAAAAACTGGATCGGTTCTTCTGACAATTGAAATCGAGAACACTTGTAATTTTTCTGCGTTATTTAAAAGATCAAATTTAAGATATGAGATTAAAAAGGATTATTTTAGAGGAACGTACATACTACTTTTAGTTGCACCTATTCCGGGACTTCCATGCGTCACACGTTTACAAGTTGGGGAGTATTCACCCAAATAATGTCCTATCATATCCGGTTCAATTTTTATTTCAATAAAAGTTTTGCCATTATGAATTGCAACATCTAGTCCTACCATCTCAGGTAAGATTACCATATCCCGATTATGAGTACGAACGACCACTTTTTTACCCTTTCTTTGCGCCCTCTTTGCTCGCCTAAGTTTCTCAAGCAATTTTTTCTGACGTGGAGGGAGTCCTCTTAATAGGCTCCTTCTTTGACGTGACGGTAGAAGTTTTATGAATTCATCCATTGGCATTCTCTGAAGGTCTTCTAAAGATTGTCCGCGGTATGTAAACTTTTTAACCATTATACTCGACCTTTTTTAGTTTCTAAGGCTATAACTTGAGATAAAACGATTGAATTTAAAGTTTTCTCAGAATAATTATATTTTTGGATAATTTGTCTTGGTTAAATCTTTTTCTTTGGAATAACAGGTAAATTTTAGATTCTAACCTATATTTTCATGGGTTAACTTTTCGGTAGTATCTAATATATGATCAAAATGATATGAAGTACTAAATTAACCAAAACCGTGATTCAAACAAGCCTACATCGATTGGGTCCTTAAACAATCCTTATTACCAATTGTTTTTCAGTTCTTCTGTCTGCCGCTTTGTTGAAAAATTCATACATGTTTGTGAATTATATTAACGCGTGAAGTCTCAGATGCTCATTTTACCCTATGGATAAGTTCAAATATTTTTTAGCTTTTAAATACTAAATTGATCTTTAACGACTAAAAATGGATATTCTCACGATTTTTCGGAATTGAATAGAAAAAAATTTATATTATTTAATCTTTGTCCTAAATACTAGGCGGGGTTGTGGTCTAGAGGATCTAACGATTTCCTTAGACCGGAAAGCTTGGTATGAACCCTCGAGAACCTCCCGATGGGTACAATTCCGCTTAAAAATCTTAGGCGGCGTGAGTCCTGCCTGGGGCGGAGAATCCGATTTTCTCCACTGAACGCAGGCGATCCCGAGTTCAAGAACACCATCCTAAACTGGCTGGGCTGAAAATCTCGGCAACCCCACCATTTTTCTCTTCTTTTCAAGATGAATCAGAGTCAACCTCTAAAGTGTAATCTCTGGAAAAACTTGGCTGCCGGGTCTTTTTTTTCCAAGCCACAAACGCGGAAATTATTGCCATAGCAGAAATGGGAGTAAGAACCATGAATTCTTTGGAAAGAGAATTGTCGTTGTTGAAAAATAGTAAAAGTGTTCCTGCGGAGTAATATGATGCTTCTCCTTCAACTATAAAATACGTACTTGAATCATTGGTACGCTGAGTTTCATTGTAATAAACAACAACGTTTAATAAGTATTTGCCGGGTATGGCGGGAGCTGTGACGGTTCCTTGCCAAATAGTTCCATTTGTTTTTTCTAGCGGCAAATCATTAATTTCTACTGAAATTAAAGGATTATCATCGTTAATTTCCACAGTTACAAGAATTGGTATATTTGGCTTGACCCTAGTTGCGTTTAAACTGACTGATATAATTTCGAGAGAGGACGTAAGAATGGTAACATTGAATTCATTTTCTACTGGATTATATACTTGGGTGCCTTCAAACTTTATCTTAAACATATACAGCCCAGGAACTATGTCTGATGGAATTTCCCAAGATAATGTACAATGGCCCAATGCGTTAGTAACCGATTCAGCGAGGCTAGTGTTTTGATAATCGTACAAACTTACCTGCTGATCGGGGATTGAACTATTATTATTGTCCATTAGATTTACTTCAACCATCAAATACTCTTCTGGATGAGCTGATATAGGATAGGTGAGGTTTTCAAAGATTGGTTTTGATTTGATAAGAAGTCCCACCTCAACTGGTATAGCATCAGGTCTACCAGGACATGAGGCACTAATGTTTGTCGATCCTAGACGGTAATCTGGCGGGATACTCCAATTAAGAACGGCGTATCCAGTAGAATTAGTGACTGCGCCACCTATTAACAAGCCATTTGACTGATCATAAAAAAGAGTCAGTTCCCCTATAATGGGGTCACTAGAATTTAACATCCTAACCGTTATTATTGTATTTTCGCCTCTATAACCGATCTGAGGGGGATCATCTTTGCTAATTAAGCCATTGGAGAGATTTGTTGTGTAAACAATTTCATATTGATACAGAATTAACACTAAAATTAGAATTAGAACTAAGATAGACAGAATTCGCATTTTTTTATTGAAGATTAATTTTTTGTAAAGGCGTTTCATGGTGGTCTCCCCAGAAAATA
>DXJA01000452.1 GCA_019056875.1 Candidatus Jordarchaeum madagascarense | reverse complement strand
TTTGAATTTTCCTCAAGTGTAAATTAAAGAAAAGAAGTGAAAGAACAAGTTTGGCGATTAAACTAGTTCTTTCAGGTATATGAAGTGTTTTCCGAGTTCTCCTCCGTAGTTGCCGGCGGTGATCTTTTTCACTCCAGGCATGTTTTTGGCTGTTTTTATCCCCGCGGACATCGCTTGTTTTACAAGGTCTTGTGTTAGTCCGTTGATTACCAGTTCGAAAACACTGTTTACTGCGTCGGGTAGTTCGGAGTCTTCTATTTGGCCTTTTAGTGTGGGGCAGTATTTTTGGTTGGTTGTGGCGTGCATGAATTTGTATTTGAGTGATCCGACTTTGCTTCCGCTTCTGCATATTCCTCCGGGGAAGGGTTGGATCACTTTGTCTATTTTTTGTATTGCTTCAGCTGCGGCTTCCGCGGCTGCCAGTCCCTGTTCTTCGGTTTCTGCTAGTATGAAGAGGTTGCCTCCGGCAACTCCTTTTTTTGCACCGAAGTCTTTCTCTATGATGAAATCTCCTTCCATTACTGGTATGCGGTAGACTTCTTTGCCTGCTACCTCATCCTTTTTCTGGAATCCGTCGCCAAAGTATTTCATTTTGTTTCCGGTGTCGAGAGTCTCCTCGGGCTCCTCGCCTAGGGCGTTGAAAACCGCTGTGGTGGGGCAGGTGAGTATGCATTGCCCTATTCGGTCTATAAGAACTTTTTCGAGATTCTTTTTAGAGGCACAGAACATTATAATTATTCCAGGACGTCCATCCGGTGTTTCGCTCGCAGAAACCTCCTTATCGATAGCAGCCTCACAGGGGCAACCTATCGCTGAGGTTGCGAATCCGGTAGAGACGTTAGCAGCTATTCTTGCCCATTTCTCATTTTTCGCGGTTATCAGGATTCGACTCATCCAAAGATTGAAAGCTTCCGCAAAGGTGTCAACAATTTCTGCCAATGGTTATAACCTCCACCTAAGCTATATTAAGTCTAAAGACATTATTTTTAGACTTGTTTTTTAAGTATATAGAGTTAAGAATATTGTAGATATTTATGTCTTTTTTCCGAAATTAATATTAGACTCGATTTCAACATAGTTGAGTCGTTATAGTTTTTAAGTTATTTGGAGAAGATACGTCATAAATAACAATCTAATACAAATCGTATATATCCCGAAAAATAATATTTTGAAGTATCTGGTGTATAATGTTTTTATAGGTGTTTATCCGAAAGGCTGTATAATAATAGTAATTTGAAGATGGTGATATTATGGATGTTGTCAAAATAGGGTTTGTGAAGCTTGGAAACATTGGGGCTGCCCCACTGCTGGAGCTAATTTTAGACGAGAGAGCTGATAGAAACGATATTGACGTTAGGGTCGTGGGTTCCGGGGCTAAACTCAACCCGGAACAGGCTGAGGAGGTTGCTAAGAAGATTCTTGATTTTGAGCCAAATCTTGTTATCACGGTGAGTCCGAATGCGGCTTTGCCCGGTCCGGGAAAGGTTCGGGAGATAATGGCTGATGCGGGAATTCCTCTGATAGTAGTTTCGGATTCCCCGGGGAAAAAGATTAAGGAAGATGTGGAAGCCAAAAACCAAGGTTACATTATTGTGAATGCTGATGCAATGATTGGAGCTCGAAGGCAGTTCTTAGACCCCACTGAAATGGCTCTCTTTAACGCAGATGTTATTCGCGTTCTAGCCGCCACAGGCGCTTTCTCTGTAATATATCATGGGATAGATGCGGTGATTGAGCAGATAAAAAATGGAGAAAAACCAGAACTTCCCAGAATTGTAATTAATAAAGAGAGAGCAGTAAATGCACTAAAATTCCAGAACCCCTATGCCCATGCAAAGGCTATAGCTGCTTATGAGATTGCTTGTGCCGTTGCGGACCTGAATGTTGAAGGCTGCTTTAAAATCCAGGAAGAGGAAAGGTATGTTCCACTCGTTGCGGGCGCTCACGAAATGATGAGAGTGGCAGCAAAATTGGCGGATGAGGCACGAGAACTAGAGAAAACCGGAGACACGGTGCTTAGGCAACCTCACAAGAAATCGGGTGAAATCTTAACAAAGACTGCTCTGGCTGAAAAGCCCACCTAATTCTTTTTTTCTATTTTTTATTCAGTGTCCCAGAAAATTCATCAAAGCTATGGTATTTTTTTTAAGATTTTAAAAGTTATTTTCTTATTAAATTTGCAGTTTCCTTCTACATTTTTCCTCGTTTTCCGAGTATGTATATGCTTAAAAAGACATAGCAGAATTATTTAAATATGATTTAAGGGAATAAAAAATCAGTTCTACACATAAAGAACTTTAGTCGTCAGCGAATTTAAATAAACTCTAATTCAAATCGAAAAAAAATCCAAAAAATAGGTTAACAAAAAATTGATAAAGGTGTATTGAATAGGGATGAAATCTGTAACAAAACAAAAAATAATGACAAAAGAGGCGTTAACCGATTTCATGCTATTTAAATTTCTTGAAAGGTGTTAGAAATGAATCTAGAAGTAACTAAAGCATTTGGCCTACCCCCCTCTCATCTACAAATGGAAATGGTTGAACGAAAGGGAAAAGGACACCCAGATTCCATCTGTGACAAAGCTTCAGAAGAACTAAGCATAGCACTCAGCGAATATTATCTGCAAAACTTCGGACGCGTACTCCATCACAACGTTGACAAATGCGTACTAGTCGGTGGACAATCAAATGCTAGAGTAGGTGGCGGTGAGATTCTCGAACCGATCTACATACTCCTAGTAGGTAGAGCAACGGCACAGGTAGGTAACGATTCCACAAAAAAGGTTCCCATAGGAAAATTTGCTGTGGGACATACCAAAGAATGGATGGCAAAAGATTTCCCACATCTCAATGTCACCAGCGACATAATTGTAGATTACAAAATCAAACCAGGCAGCATGGATCTGGTGGGAAACTTTGATGAAGCACCCGAAATACCCAGAGCAAACGACACAAGCTTCGGAGTTTCCTTCGCACCGTTCACAGAAACCGAGACCTTAGTGTACCAGCTGGAGAAAACTCTGAACTCGCCTGAATGCAAGAAAAAATGTCCCGCCATCGGAGAAGACATAAAGGTTATGGGTGTAAGACGCCAAGACAAAATAAACCTGACAGTAGCGGCCGCAATAATAGCCGGTGAAATTCCAGACAAAGACAGTTACATCAACGTGAAAGACGAAATCAAAAATATCGCATTAGACCTAGCCTCCAAAACAACAGAAATGGACGTAAATGTGCATGTAAATACAGCGGACGTAATCAAAAATGATCTAATGTACCTCACCGTGACAGGCACCTCAGCTGAACACGGAGACGATGGACAAGTCGGAAGAGGCAACCGTGCTAACGGCTTAATTACTCCTTATAGACCCATGACTTTGGAAGCAGCAGCAGGGAAAAATCCAGTAACTCACGTGGGCAAAACATACAATACGGCTGCCAGAAGAATTGCAGATAAACTAGTGGAAGAGGAATCAAAAGTGGAAAACGTGTCGGTTTACATAGTGAGCCAGATTGGAGCCCTGATAACAGAACCCCAAGGAATCAACCTAGAAATAAACATGGAGGGATCAATAGACTCCGTCAAGAGCACAGCAGAGGCCATTGCTGAAGAAGTAATGGAAGACATGCCAAATATCTGGAAAGGGTTCATGCAGAGAGAATACGAATTATTCTAACCCAATATCCATTTCACTTTTGTTAATCATAACCAGATTTAATCGAGTCTGAATCATTCACTCCTGATTTTCAAAGAATCGATTATCCAAAAAAATATACGTCCCTTTACTGAATTCTCGTATTTTTATTAAAAAAGGTCAACTATGCGTTTAGTGTTTATCATATTTTTGACCCGAGGAGGGATATCCCCTCTATTCTCGCTAAAAAATTAGAAAAGTTGAATAAATGCTTTTTACTTCCAAGAACTGAGAATTCTCCTTTCATAAAGGAGTCAGTAGTTCAGCTTATCAATTGATA
>DXJA01000451.1 GCA_019056875.1 Candidatus Jordarchaeum madagascarense | reverse complement strand
TTATTTTTTCATTCTCCTTGTATGCGATTTTCTTTAAAATTTCAGCAAATTCTTGATAAAATTTAAGCCTACACGCAGTTCTATTTTTAACACCAAGTTTCAGTAGTTCATTTTTTATTTTTTCATCTAATAATTCCTCAAAACCAAAAGGTGTAGCAATATAAAATAAACTAACTAAATTGTTAGAATCACATTTTTCACAATTTTGGAGTTTACGTTCAGCTTTAGTAACGTTCTTACAATCTAAACATAAATATGAACTCTCTTCTTCATGCACTCCTCTATCTTCATTGGAATCTTGAGAATCTGCATTTGCTATCAGCTCTTCAAAATTATTTCTAGGATTGAAATCTTCCTTGTAGTAATGATGATGATGATAAAATAGGGGAGATAAAATGGTAGGAGTCTTTTTACCATCACATAAAAAAGATAAAAATTCTGAAGAGCATATACTAAAGTAGTTAAGCGGAGTGGTCACTAAATCAAAGATAATTTCGGGAATTTCATTAGAGCTAATCGTACCATTGGATGTTTCTTTAATATTAAGTTTGGAGCCAAGTTCACTTCGAATTCTTTCATTATGATCTTCATGGCATTTGTCATCAAGTTTCCCCAAGTCGTGTAGGAAACCAATTATTTCAGTCAAGATTATGAGTGGTCTGTTTTTCTTTAGCAAGTTTAATGCATCATTAGTCATTTTCATCTACCAAACTGACGAATTATTAATTTTGTCTCCTTTTTGAGGTCATCAAAAGCTCCTTTGTTGTATTCTCCGTTTATCCAGAACTCTATTTCATTCTCGACAACTCCATATCCGCTTGTTTTCTTTGCGGAAAATCCATAATCACACATTGTTTTTAGGATTGTTTCTTGGAGGAATTTTAGGTCTTCTTCAATTTCCTTGTAAGCTTCTTTTTCGGAGGAAAGATTTTCTACTAGGTCAAAGGGGATATACAGTAATGAAAATATACCTTTGGCTCCTTCTCTTGCTTGGATGTTAACTGTCTTTCCGGGTGCTACTTCTAGGAAAATCGGTCCTCTTACTGGTATTCTCTTCACTCTGTCGAGGGGCGTGATTACATCAAGTTCTATTCTGTCTAGGAATGTTGGGTAGAAGATTACTCTACCTCGCCTATTTCCCTCCTTGTTCACGTATTTCCTTTTTACAATGTATTCAAAGAATTCCTCAGAAATTTTCTTTTTAGGGATGTCTGGTGAGAATATGTCATTGAATTTGATATCAAGTTCTCGTTCTATTTTGTCTTTTTCATTGCCAAATAATTTTATTATTCTCGCCCTATTCTCAAAGGCTTCAATCTTATTTTTTGGAATGTTTTCAAGAAATATTTTTAGGGCGGTAAACCTTAAGGCACCCTTCCAAGTCGTAGCTCGGATGTATGGAGCCTTGAAGACTCTCTCTTTAGAGAGAGGATTATCAATAATGTAGAAAGTATCGTCGTCCCTACTTATGTAGGGTTTTTTAAACTCGAATCTGATTTGTAGTAAGCAGTAAGGCAGTCCAGTTAACTCAAAACGCGATATTTCGTCCAAACTATCATCTCTTGTGAAAAGTGAAACCAGTTTCTTGTACACCGTTCTTATGTCCTCTTTCCTGTCGTCACTCAATGCTTCATAATACTTCTGAAGAAGGGTTAGTTCTTTAACTAGCCAGTACCATGATTTTGATAAAAATCCATTTTGAACCACTGGTAGCAAGTTATCCGCCATCCATCGCTCTCGCTTTGATTTAGAACTGCTAAACTCATTAATTTTGTCTTCGATCTTTTTACGGTCTTTACTGAAGACATAGGCGTAAAAGTCGCGTATCATATCTGAACCTCCAGCAAGTTTTCCTTGACAAATGTTGGGACGTCACTGGCTTTCCCGTACTTGTCACGTTTGGAGTCAAACTCTCTCCACTCTAAGTTTTGATCAAATTCACTTATTTTTTCGTATATGCGATCAACTACCTCGCTCCTATTTTCAATTGCTTGGGGTATCCACCCCCAGACCCTCATTTCGTTAATCTCCCTAACTTGGTAAACTCTAGAAATGAATATTTTTGATCCTCTCCTCTCACCACGTATAGTACCCATTATATCATATCTCAATTTGTTATCCTCCCTGAAAAGTTGCCGTAAATCGTATCTAAGCTCTAGGGAGTTTTCCAGCCTCTTTATACAGTTAGTAAAGTCGCCATCCAACTTAAGCTTTGAGAAAAAGAAAAATTTCAGATCTGGCAAATTAGAAGTTCTATTCCCTGACTCGAAATTGGCGAGGCCAGACTCAATTTCTTCTGTTGACAAATTGTACTCTCCGCCTTCATTAATACATTGGAACACGCCATATCCTAAGTGCGTCCTTGATCCAATTGCTCCCCACAGCTCCAAAATTTTTAAAACAATTTTTAAGCCATTCAATTCCTCCTCGTTGCACCTAGTGGGAGTTATTTTAAGATCTAAAAGACCTTCATGTCCAGGAGAAAAATACCACTTCGACCGGCGTCTACCCTTGTCGTTTGGGAGAGCCACAACCTGTTGGTCGACTATTTTTTCAGGATGTGTAGAGTCCTCAACTCTAATATCGAAACCTCTGCTTAATCCATTACATCCAAACAGTTTACAAACTTTACAGCTGCTAAATCCTTGGCAATCAGAATGAGTAGGATCACAGGCATAGACACCGAATCCCCTTACAAAAGCTTCGTACCACCATCTCAGCGAGCCTATGATTCCAGTTTCCCTCACTCTATCACATATCTTGCCCACATTACCAGTCCAAAAAGGCGTTAAAGTTTGAAGTTTAACACTTATCGTCAAAACTTCTACACCATTGTTTTTTATTTAGTCCTAATCTCAGAACCTCCTTCTGAGAAATCGAAATAACTCTTATTTTTTATGTAATAAGTTGTTCTTAAAGATTACTCTGTTCGTCCGAGTTGGAATTTGCAACTCTTACCAATGAAGGTGAAAAATGGTTTCTTATCGTTAGACGGGTAAAGGTGCTGCATAGAGAGCTGCGGCCCAGAAATGCTCGTGGAAGAGATAAGAAGAAGCAGAAAAGTGTGGATTATACTCTTAGGGATGAGACTGTTTTGCGATTGGAGAGCGGAAATGGGCTTACGTGGGATTAGATAGAGAGGCTGTTTTCCAGCTTGCGTGGCACTCTTAATAATCCGCTGGTGATTTACTTGGGTTCCTTGGAATTATGAAGGCTTGTCTCCGAGTTACACTGCTATTTTCATTTTTTAATTTGTGTCTGAGTGTTCAACTTTAAAAGTAGGGAAAGAAATTACCAGCCTTTTATTATTTTTATTTTTCCTGAGACGGTTTCGCTGGGATACTTTATAATGAACTCTATCTCGTTGATTAGGGTTTCGTTTAGTCCTTCCAGTGGTTTGAACTTCAGGACGAGCATTCCTTTGCTGTACAACAGTCTGCCGAGAATATTGGCTAGTGCGTACCTAGTGGTAAGGGCTTGCCCGTTTTTAGTCTTGAGCGTAAGGGTTTCCCCATCAAAGTTCACGAATTCATAGTCGCTTTCTGGTATGCATAAGCTTTGAATGTCCTCCCAGACTGGCTCCCAATTCTTCTTCTCTGGAAACATTGATTCAAGGGAGTTGAGCAAAGACGAACCTGAAGAGTGGGCCTCTTCTTCCTGTTTTTCAAATGGCTTTCTAACCGCATTATTCACCTAGGTGGTTCAAGTACACCTTTAATTTTGTGATAACCTAGAGAAAGTACTGACTTAAGCGTTTTGTAATAGTATTCATATTTCATATTTTGTTTCTCAATTATCTGTCTACGATAGCTCTGGAACACTGCACTATCATCTTTTAAAAACGATACTCTTTTGATGCTATCACCCTTCAAGAATAAGTCCGCCTTACTGTTTCTGAGTGTATATCCCAATCTCTTCTCACTATTTCTAATCCTCGTTACTGAGGAACTTCTTTTGTAAGGGTTATATTCTATTACTTATTTTTTGTTTTGGTTATAGTACTCAGAATCCTAACTCAGATGAGAAAAATGGTGGAAGAGGAGATAATGCCGCCGCCAACACCCAACTCCGGAAAATGCGTAGATTGTGAGTATTGGAAAGTTTGTAGGCGAAGTTGAGAATATCAAAAGCAACTCAAAGAAATTTTACTAAAAAATGAAATTAAGTTGCACTTTCATAATGTGCACTGTAACTAAAGATAAATCAAAGTTAATTTTATGTAGTCCGATTTCTATGCAATATTATTCTATTAATTCTTAGGTTTGTTTAGGCTTTTGCTTTTTGTCATGTCTGATTGCTAAGGCTATGAGAACATCTGTGTTAAAGAAAGTATAACCAAGAAATTTCTGGTTGTTGTAGGTAGGAATTCGTGTGATTTCCCATGGAAGTTTTCTAATAGCTTCAAGGTTTTTTTCTTTTTCTAATACTATTATTTGCCCTATGTACGCTTTTGAAAGATGGTTAAACTTTTCTTCTCCCTGATAAGTAATGATAGGTTCAAGTAAATCATTTTCCACAATTGTTACGTTAGACGCCTCATCTTCATCGTAGCATTGTAATCTTGCTTGAAGTGGGAATTTGTGATAGCCTGATACTTTGGCTACAATTTGTGGATTTCCTCTCTTTCCCAAATCTTCGGCATCTCTTAGAATCGTTTCTAAGACATTATCCTTTTCTTGAAGGCCGGTTTTTCCACAGAAAGGTTTCATATAGGTTACTGCATTTTTTGGTTCCATCGTTTCTTTGTCGAGTACTATTCTGAAATTGGCTCTTTTTGCAATTCTGTTTACTGGGCTGGTGTAGAAGGGAAAGAGGCCTTTCTGTTCTGCCTGTGTATCATGAATGACTAGTTGAGGTTCACTTGAACGAAATGTTCCAAGCTTATTTAGGTTATTTCTTAGTACCTCATATTTATTTTTTGCTTCTTCTATATCTTCTAAGTTGCATCCGGTTACGGCTTCTAAAATTTTCATAATATTTTCTTGATCATCAAATATACCTTGTATTGCCTCTCTTCGTTCGAATTCGTCTTGGATTTTTTTCAAGGTTGCTATTGATTCAATTGCTGACCAAGGGGTTTGAACGTACCAGTCAAGCGTATCCTGTTCTAAAAAGGAGTCGTAAATTTGCTTCTCGAATTCCTCATAGCTTGAAAAGATTTTTCGATTTAGACTTCTTCGCAGATAATTGATAACATATTCGGGCATGAAGGCGAATGCTTTGCCTTGGGCGTGTCTTCCAATTCTTCCCAGACGCTGTATGAAATTTTCAGCTGTGTAAGCTTCAAATATTAGGTATGTTGCTTGGAAGTCTATTCCCAACTCTATTGCGGAGGTGCCCACAACTATTTCTGTTTTATTTGTAATCCTTCTTTGAGAGGGTGGGACGAATCCATGTATTTCTGTAACATTGAAACCTTGGTCTAAAAGCTCAAGACTAAGTGTTCGTGCATCTACAACACTCTCAAGAATTACGATTAGAGGGACATACTCATGTGACGGATTATCACTTCTTTTTTGTTTTATTTCATCCTTCAGAGAAATTATTTTATCTTTGGCTTCTTTCAGGTTATCATCGGTACTTTTAAAGATGAATACTTCTGTTTCCCACCTCGCTGGATTACCGATTCTTAGAGTGCTCATGGCGGGTTTGATTGGCTGAATTATTTTCCGGCTCTTGCCTATGGAGTTCTTCATTCTTTCAAGGGTTTTTGTGAGTAGCTCAATCGTTTTAGAGTTAGGGGTTGCGGAGAGGAAAAGGATTTTTGGGAAAAAATCCGAGTAGGTTGAAAAGGCTATTATGTATAACATGTTGAATAGCTCTCTTCCCTTATAGTTGTGAAATTCATCTATAACCAGTGTATTGTTTCTTATGATTCTCACAAAGTTCTCTCTTATATCAGATTTTTTCCCATACTTGAGCGTTAGGACCAAATATAATGTGTCAGGATTAGTTAAAGTAAACTTTACGATGTTCTGTTTGAGGGGGGCTGCCAATAATTGCTGTAGGCTGTAAGCTTTTCTCACTAATTTAAGCTCGTCCATGACTTCTCTAACTGTTAACCTGTTAACTTTTGATAGTTCTGCAATGTCCTCTACATTCTTATCAGGCATTGCGGTTTTTATGGTTTTTATTATGCTTTTTTCTTGGTTTTCTATGAGTTCGTTTGTAGGATAGAGAATCATCGCATTTTGTTTTTCTTGAACTGAGGAGAGAACGGTAATAGCGGTCTTTCCCATTCCCGTTCCTGCGGTCACAAACATAAAGAAAGAGTCTTCTTCTTTTAGTTTGCTAATTGCATCCCATTGATATTTATAGGGTTTCAAATTGCCAATAGAAATATTTTCCTCTCTCTCTAAGCGGATTTCAGGAATTTTAAAAGAAACAGTATATGTTTCCGCCAATCAGTACTGCGCTCCTTAACCTCTGAAATGGGAGGGAATGGGTATAAAGATAGTTTCACCGTTTTTTTCAGCAACGATGTGGGGTGTTTTGATTTCCGCATCCACAAGTAGTGGTGTGGGCGGCATATATATCAAAATACCTTGTCTTATTGTGTCTGTTTTCAAAAGGTCCAAGACATTCACTATGCATGACGATTTGATGAAACCTTCGGGATCCTCAACTGTTTTAGAAATTTTGAGCGGGGAATACTCAAGTTTAAAGGGAAGAGACTTTTTTCCGATTCTCACAATCGGTTTCATAAGAAATTTTTCTTTTGTCAGGAGGTAGAAAATAAATGTAGTACTCAAGGGGGGAACCATAGAATATCGCCCAATTGAGGGAATATTTAACAAGCTTTCTGTTTTTCCTGTGAACTCATTTATTGAGTTGTATTGTATGCTAATTTTCGTTGGTATAACTTCTGGTCTTGCTGGCGTAGCGTAAAAATCCAAATTTTTTAGTTCATCATAGTTAGGTGTATGGTTTATTGCAAGAATGTGTTGTGTTTGACTTAGGGCGTACATGAGAGCGTAATTGTGGATGACATCTTCGACTTCGGATCGCTGATTGAATTCCCTGCTTACAAAGAAAAAGAAATCAAAGGGAGTAGCGTTTACTTCGTACAACATCAAGTTTTACACCATCGCGGTATCTACTTTGATTTGATCTCATCCGTCATCTTTTGGACATCAGAATACATTAGGTCAATAAACTCTTCATTTAAGTCGAAGTTTCGGATATTCAATTCTATGTTATCACTGAGATACTTGGAAGGTAGAGCTTCTTCTTTCAAAATATTTTTTAAGATTGTGTCGGTTTTCTCTTTGAGTTCTTCAGTAGTTATATCTTTTTCACGGGATTCTAGGGGATCCATTTCATCATTTACGCGTAGAGTAAGATCGAGAGGAGTAATTAGCTCGGAATTAGCAAAAATGAGTCCAACCAGATGATTCTTTACTAATCCAAATCCTCGCGTCTCTGCTCCGTACCTTGAAGTTTCTAGAATATACCTTAACCCAAATACCAGTTCTTTCCAAGTGGGAGCTTGAAAAGTAACTATTGAGGGAAATGTTACCGTCGGAAGTATTGCTTCTCTATCTCCTAGGGCTTGATCTGTTTTCGTTGTTTTTTCATCAACAGCGTTAAAGGTTAACAGGTCTGTTGAGGCGTCAAATACACCAAGAGAGTAAGCTGTTGCGTAGAGAATTCTTGATCTAAGGCTAACTTCGCCAAGACCCTTTACTGCTTTTATTCCTCCGTTTAGACCACAAACTGGGCATCCTAAACAAAGGTTATCCTTTAGGTAGCAAACGTCAGCATTAGGTTTAATTCTTCGTATGATTTGCTCTGCATGTCGCCGTTCAGCTGACTTTTGTTTTGTGTAAAGGAAAACTAGTCGTTCAATCAGCGAAGGATCCTTTGTGTTTTTAGGTAGTGTTATAGTGTTTAGTCCACGGTCTTCTTCTGTTCTGAAAATTGAAAAGTCATGCACTCTCCTTAGCAACACTGCTTGTACATAGGACGAAGGTGCTAATGGAGATGGAGCTTCTACAAAGTATTCTTGAAAATTTTTCAGAAAGTCGGGTATCTGCATTCTTTTTTATTCCTCCTTTTCTTTTTGCTTCTTTTTTTCTATGTATTCATATTTGGATATCATTTTCCTGAGGTAAACACCGTATCTAATATTTTTGAGATACGCTTTTAGTTCGCGTCTGTTGTACAGGGGGGCTTCTTGTGCCATTCTTTTCACGACTTCTTGCAGCTTTACAGCTGCTTCAGGATACACGCCTTTGGGATTCGCTTGTTCGATAGATCTGTAAGCTATTCCCGCTATTCCCGTTATTTTCTGATCGTCCACATCTCTCAAACGCCTGAACTCTTTAAGAATCACATTCACTGGTCCTAGAACGGCATACATTGATCGCGATTCTCCCTCAGGATAATAATAGTTGTCTAAAATTTCAACTAACGAATCAATAACACTAGACATTTCTCAATCCTCCTGTGTTTTAGACAAAATCTTTAAAGCAGCAACATCCAGATCGTAAAGTCGTTCAGTCTTTTCTTTTTCCAGAATACGTCTCGCTACCCTTCCGGGATGTTCGTTAAGAACTCCTAGGATGGGATTTTTCTTCCCGTACTCTGCTCTTCCTGAAAGCCTTAAATTTGCAGCGAGAAATAACAGAAGATCGTCAACCTCAGGAAGAGAGACAAAGTTTTTCTTCATGTTTAAGGAATGCCGCATTGTGGAAGTCGAAGGGAAACAAACAACCCCTTTGGCCTCTTCGGGTACAATTATACCCATCTCTTCTGTAATCATAATTTTGGCATCAAGAAGCCGCTGAAAAACTAGTGCATTAAAAAGGCGTCTTAGACCATAGTTTGTATCGCTCTCGTCTCTTCCCTTTAAATTCTTTAAAGCTAGAACAACGTAATGCGGTGTGATTAGATTTTTTGGTGGAACAATCGCATTCGATTTTTTATCTACGGGTAGAACTTCAAACAATTTTTCCACAACAGGCTTTTCTAAGATTTCTAAACGACTTTCCAACACTAATTGAGAAGTTCTTTGAGTATTAGAAAATCTTCGCGAAACAATTTTAATAGCAGTATTGAGAATTTTTTCGGCATATTCCCTAGAAATTCCTCGCTGGGGGAAAATCACAAAGGCTTCTTGTTGGCTTCCTCGTAAAATACCTTCAACAATACAAAGGGGGCACAACATAATGTTATCAAGTCTTCTCTGACCTGCGCCTCGGTTCATAAACTTCTTTGTGCCGGAACCCACAGCCGCAGAAACGGCCTTTTCAGCTCGTGAAGGGGAGTTACAAATTGGACATAAAACCGTTTCCGAGGAAGATTTCATCAAGTCATCTTTAACTTTCTCATATTCTTTCAAGGCATTCTCAGAAATTTCATAATAATCAGAGATTACTTGCGGGTAAGCTAAATCTTGAATTAAAAGGTCTACAAGAAAATCCAGATTCGGAGCTTCAATAAGTTTTCTTGCCTCATTAGGCAAATTCTGCATTATACGGTCACAACAGGTAAGGAAACCATCTCTGAAACATTCGAGAATGTTGCTAAACGGTAATTCATTAATTAATCTATCGTAGCTAGCTCCAAATGAGCCGGCTTCCCGCTTAGCTAACTCTCTTTCATAGAGGTCGCAATACAATTCGTATTTTGCAGAAATCCCAAACTCTCTGAACGATATCCCAAAAAACTCTTTCTCGAATTTATCAAATACTGCGTTTATTTCTTTTTCGTCGGAATTCTCATAGGAAACTGCTCTTTCGCGGAGCTTTTTACTTATTGAAGAAAGTAGTCTTAGGAAAATCGCTCGGTTATTCGCCTGAGCCTCTTCACCATCTGCTGCGGATAGTCTGCTAAATGCGTAGTCAAGAATCGGTTTTAGCGTTCTAATTGAGATTAAATAATCAAAACCGATCATCCCAATATTAATTCGAAGAGTTATACTGTTCTGTACTATTTGTTCATTTTTTGCTAGCTCAACAAACATCTCTGTGATTTTCTCTTTGATTTTTTGTAAGGCTACTTTGTGATCCAAATTTCTCTTTCCAAGGTAAAAGGTGCCTGTTGCATATACAAGAAAAGACATGAACCCCTGCTCAGCATAGGCCGCTTCTATAGCTTTGTGTATTAAATAAGTTAAAATTCCCCTAGTTTTAGTTACTCTATGATAATCTGCAGTAATTCCTAGACCTGCAGGGGGTTGAGCCCAAAGGCGATTGAATCTTCCAGATCTAAATGCGGAAACAGCTTCTTCCGGCTTACCAGTAGATGCACAACTGTCAATCAAATTTGCGATATCGGATAATAAATCAAACCTCACACTTTTGTATTCTGGTTTTTTCAGCAAATTACTTTGTACCTTGCCCGCAGCTATCGGTTCACCAACACCTGGGTGCGAGAGAGCAATTACCACCCAAACAGCTTGAGCAAAAGATTCATCAGATACACCGAGACTTACTAGAGTTTCACCAACGGTCTTAAGGGAAGGGAGATGCATAGGCAGTTTATCTTTAACACTATGCACACTAGAAGCCTTTTCTTGCCAATCGTCTGATTCTTTACCAACATCGTGAAGCAAAGCGGCGTTTTTCAAAATTTCTGACTCCAAGTCGGATAAAACCCCAACAAATGAAGAGAATTTTGAAGCTGCATGATATTCGGTAAGAGAGTGAGAGAGTAAACTCTGCTCATCACCAGTCTTAGCCAGCTTACTAAGCCAGCCTCTCTTTCGAAACGTTAATTCTAAATCTTTTGAATTTAATGTACCAGAGTCCAAACCCACCACTCCGAAATCTCCTTTGATTGATTTAATTATTAATATCTTAATATATAAAATTATT
>DXJA01000450.1 GCA_019056875.1 Candidatus Jordarchaeum madagascarense | reverse complement strand
AGGATTTAAGTCAACTGCGTAACTCCTATATATATTGAGAATTATAATATTGCCGAAGTGAGGTGTTTGGGAAAATGACAGACCCGGAATTTTCTGATTTTAAAATGTTTGAGAAGGCTCCATATGAACAACCCGACCCTAGAGCCATCACAGAATTAGTTATGAGAGGGGTAAAGGAACAAGAAAAAATGTACGGTCCCGTATTCACTACCAAAGTCATAGATTACGCTACACGGTTGGTATCCAAATATTCTGGAGAAACCCCCCCCGTGGATGTTAAAACCTTGGATCAGTTGACAGAGTATCTGCTCTTAAAAAAGGACAAGTTCCCACCCCATTGGGCAGTGCTTTGGGCCCAGTTTAAAACTGAAAAAAAGCTTGAGGGCGCTCGGGGAGCGGGAACTCGGTTCATGGAAATGGCCATTAGTCGAAGTGTATTGGAATCGGATGGCGATGTGAGGCTAAAAAAGTTTGACATAGACTTTGTTCTAGAAACGCTTTACAAGACCATAGTTGATATGAAAGTCGCCCCCCTAGAAATGGGATACAAGAAAAACGAGGATGAAAGTATAGATGTGCTCTACCGAAATTGTTACTTTTTGGAAGCGTGCCAACTAGCTTCGAATGAGAACTTGTTAAACCGGCAAGACGGCAAGATGGTATGTGGTATCTTTGCGCTTGTATGCCGCTATCTTAAAATTGGTACGGGTCACGAGTGGGACTACACTCTCTCCAAATTTGAAAAACCAAATTGTATAGCTAAATGTTTTATAGTCTAATCCTTCATACGAGTGAAAGGCTTTCAGAGAAGTTTCCACACCGTAACCAAGAAGGATATTACCCCAAATTACTTTTTCCTTTTGTAATCTCTTTTTATTAAAAAACATTTTTAAACCAAATTGTAAAAAACGCTTATTTGAAAGCTTTCTCGATAGCTAAAGCCCAACTGCATTCCCTTTACCCGAAATGCGACTATGATTCCTATGCAAGAGGGTTTTCCCCGAGACCGCCCTAGGCTGAGAGACGTTAAACACTGGGGGGGTGTTCTGTTCCAGAAGTATTTAAGCCCTATGTTGTTGGTTTAACGCTCTAGATAGATAGTGTTTCCTCGTTAGATTTCTACGAGCTAATTTAAGTGTGTGGAAAGAATGAGATTTTCCTAATGTAGTTGCAGAAATTGAACTATTTTTTATGAGAACTATTCAATATATCTTAAAAAAATATTATAAAAAAACTTTTATATCGCAAAAAACCTAATTACCCTAGAGACAATTATAGTGAAGTGGGGTGTTAGAATATATCTGATTTTATTTCTGATTTTAAAATGCTTAAGAAGGCTCCGTATGAACTGGCCGATCCCAGAGCCTTTACCGAAGTAATTATTGATGGGATAAGAGAAGAGGAAAAAATATTGGGTCCCGTTTTTACCGCCACGCTCATAAAGTACGCTTTACGGGCGGTAGCTAAACTAACCGGGGAGGAAACACCCGAAGATATTAAAACCCTAGACCAGCTGGCAGAGTATCTAATTCCAAAAGCCGATAAATATCCTCCCTACTACATAGTGCTCTGGGCCCAATTTGTAACTGAAAAAAAGTTAGAGGGCCATCTGGGGGCTGGAGAGAGGGTTATGGACATTGGTATTTCCAAAAGGGTAATGGCGTCGGACGGTGACCTGAGGAGTGACCTGATAGATGTTGATCTAGGCTATGTCATATCAAAGTTTCACGAGACCGTAGTTGATATGAAGATTGCTCCCCTTGAAATGGGATATAAGAAGAATGAAGATGGAACCATAGATGTTCTTCACCGGGATTGTTTCTTATTGGACGGGTGCCAATTATCTTTGGCTGCGGACTTATCAAAACGGCCAGACGGAAGGCAGGTATGCGGTTTCGCTGCGTCTACATGCCAGTATTTTCGGAAGGCTACGGGCCGTGATTGGAACTACATCGTTTTAGTGTTTGATAAACCATATTGTATAGTGAAATGTTTCATGCCCTAGTCATTCGGGCGTGAGGCTTTCACAGAAATTTTCACGCGGAAACTAAAAACGTTTTTTACCTTAAATTCCCCTTTTTTCATAGTTTCTCTACTTGTTGATTAAATACCAAAACTCTCTTATTTCACGTTTTATGCAAAGCTTTATAATATTGCCTAATAAACTCTAATAAAATCAATTGTGTTAGGCGAGGAGAAGTTTATGAAGGTTGATAGAAGTAAGGGTTTTTGGAACGAGCCCGAAGAGACCATGAGTAAGGAGGAGAAGAGAAGACTGGATGATAAGAAGCTGGTATTCATATTCAAACACGCCTACAATAATTCGCCTTTCTACAAAAAATTGTACCGGGAAGCAGGTCTTACTCCCGAAGATATCAAATCCAGAGACGACATTACCAGAATACCCCTCCTAACGAAACCTGAACTGCAAGAGGCGCAGAAAAAGGATCCCCCTTTTGGAGGACTATTAGGTGTACCTCTAACCGAACTCTCAGAAATATTTATTTCCCCGGGACCAATATACGAAGGAGGTACAGCAGAGGAGGACGAGAAATTACTAGAGGCCGGAGCGAAGGCCGCTTTTTCCTGCGGTTTAAGACCCGGAGACATTGTGCACAATTCCTTTCTGTATCATCTTGTTCCCGCAGGTCTCGGGCTTCACCTGTGTCTGAGACGAATGGGGTGCACTGTGATTCCAGTAGGTATTGGGCAAACCATATTCCAAGCAATAATAATGAGAGATCTAGGGGCAACCGCCTATGCTGGAACTCCCTCATTTCTAGCAATGATTGGAGAAGAGGCCAAGAAAGGGGGAATCGATCCGATAAACGACCTTAAACTAGAGGTGGGCCTGTTCACAGCCGAGCCACTACCCGAGAGTTTAAGA
Source organism: Candidatus Jordarchaeum madagascarense (assembly GCA_019056875.1). Taxonomy (GTDB): domain Archaea; phylum Asgardarchaeota; class Jordiarchaeia; order Jordiarchaeales; family Jordiarchaeaceae; genus Jordiarchaeum; species Jordiarchaeum madagascariense. The sequence goes on along the minus strand of DXJA01000450.1, from coordinate 2,857 downwards.
AAACACTTAGTGGACACCTTCGACATGATAGTACGCCAGATGTACGGAACCGCTGATGTGGGTGGAATCTCAAGGGAGTGCCCCGAGGTTTCAGGCATGCATCTGGAAGAAACTTTAGTAGTGGAACTCATTGATCCCAAAACACTAGAACCTGTGGCACCGGGAGAAGAGGGAGACGTGACCGTAACCCTTCCCCACAAGTTGGCCAGTCCATTTATACGCTTCAGAACCGGCGACGGCTCCGTACTCTCAGAGGAGAAGTGTGGGTGTGGAAGAACCGCACCAAAACTTTTGAGAATTCTTGGCAGAGTGGATCAGCTAACCAAGGTTAAGGGAATGTTCGTTCACCCAATCAACATAAAAGCCACCATACAGAAACACCCCGAACTAGGAAACTACGAGGCTACGGTTGACAGACCGGAGCTCTCAGATGTTCTTACCATAAAAATCGAATTTGAAGGAACAGGGGAAACACTGCCAAAGGACACTATTGAAGCACAAAAGGCTCTAGTGGACGAGTTTAAGGAAAATATTCGGGTGAAGGCGGAGGTTGAACTGGTACCAAAAGGATTAATAAAAAAAACCAAAGAACAAATCATCGATCTAAGAAAATTCGACTAAACATCATACAAAACAACCTTAACCGGAGCCAACAATCTCCGGATCTCCCTTTTTTTCATTCTACCTTGATTTTTGGCTTAAGAAACTGTTCATGAATTTTAATTTGGATTTCTCTTCCTTCGCAAATATTTTTTGCGAACTTGTGTATTGCCATATCTGATCTTTGTCTTGGACCAAGGAATTTCATAGAGTTAAGGATAATAAAAATTATATTAATGATTAGTCCTAACGCTTTAATAAGATGTTATACAGCCTTTTATAGGAGCTAAAAGTATACATAAAAACGGGGCGTAAATATGAGAAAATACATAAGAGATCTTAGTCCAATTTTTGAGCCTAAATCCGTCGCATTAATAGGAGCTTCTAATAGTCCCATGAAGTACGGTTGGATTATACTCGCTAATATTTTGGCCAATGGTTATAAGGGGAAAATCTATCCCATCAATCCCCGGGAGGAAAAAATTTGGGACTTGAAGGTATATCGGAGTATCAGCGACGTTCCAGAAGAATTGGATCTAGTAGACATCTCAAGACCAGCTGAGATGGTTCCGGAACACATTGAAGAATGTGTAGAAAACAATGTAAAATCGGCTATAGTAATTTCTGGTGGATTCAAAGAAACGGGAAAAGAAGGAGAGGAACTGGAAAAGCAGATAGTTAGAATTGCCCACAAGGGTGGAATGTTGCTTGTGGGCCCTAACACAATGGGGATTTACAGTGCTTCAGCAAGTTTATCCGCTCTTATGCCTCCTATTATGCCCAAGCCGGGTGAGATCTCCCTAATTTCGCAGAGCGGCAACATTGGAACCAATCTATTAGCGTTTGGCAGTGAGCAGGGAATAGGATTTAGCAAATTTGTCAGCAGCGGAAACGAAGCCGATATCTCCACTTTAGACTACTTAGAATACTTCGCCGAAGACCCCTCGTCAAAAGTAATACTCTTATACATAGAAGGTCTGCGTGAAGGCAGGAAATTCGTTGACGCCGTAAAAAGAATTAAAGAGAAAAAACCAGTAATTACCTATAAGGCCGCGGTATCAAGGGCGGGTGCAGGTGCTGCTAAATCACACTGCGGAACATTAGCGGGTTCTACAAAAATCTATGAAGCCGCCATTAAACAGTCCGGCGCAATTAGGTCATCCACAATAAACGGAATGCTAGACTTGGCGGTAGCCTTTCTTTACTTACCGTTGCCCAGGGGAAACCGAGTGGGCATAGTCACCTGGGGCGGCGGATACGGCGTGGTCGCCTCTGACTCCTGTGAATTAGCCGGTTTGGAGGTTCCACCTCTACCACAGGAAACCATTAAGCAAATCGACCAACTCCTTCCCTCATACTGGAGTAGGGGTAATCCGGTAGACCTCGTGGGGTATATAGACCGTGAGGTTCAGCCAAAAACCTTGGAAGAAGTGATAAAAGTGGAGAACATTGACGCGGTTATCGCCTCGGGTTTTATTTTAGGTAAAACCATCGGTTCATCTATATACAAACTCTTTGGTAAAGAAGACGAGGATTCAGAAAAAACTTGGGCTGAAAGTACCACCAAAAAAATTGTGGAGGTCTTAAGAAACCTAGTTGACAAGTACCATAAACCCATTGTGACCGTAACCCTTACCACGGATCCGCAAATTTTAAAGAAGGTTTTAGAAAACAGGGTGCCCGCCTATTCAACACTGGAAACCGCTGCAGAAGTATTAGCCAAGATGTACGAATACCAAAAATACCTAAAAAAAGAAGAAGAACATAATATATAATCGCAAGGATTAAGGATACCTAATTCTATGAGTGAAAGAAATAATAGATACATCCTTTTATTTGAGAGTAGTTCTTACTTTACAAGAGAAAAAAAGTAAGTTGTACCTCCATTTCACCCCTGTGCTCATCCGTTACTATCCTATTAAACTGTTTGGTAATCTATCACTACTACTCTCTGACAATTAGATAAATAATCAGCCCAATTATCCCTACGAGAAGGACGATAAGCAACCATATAGTAGCGTCCATACCTCGGTCTCTAGCGTCTCTGTATACCCAGATCCCTATGAATATCCAGACTACAAACATTGCAATACCAATGGCGATTATTGCAATAGTTATCGCTAAGCTGGTCTCGAAACCAAACTGTAGAGGTAACATTCCTTTTCGGATCAATGAGTCTATTATTTATTATATGATGATTCTTTTATGGGTTTATTGATTGTTAACTCGAGTTTTTCCTCCACTTCTTGGAGCGTTT
>DXJA01000449.1 GCA_019056875.1 Candidatus Jordarchaeum madagascarense | reverse complement strand
ATATAGTTTTTTTGTTAAAATGAAAATTTCCCTCGATATAAATCATATATTACGGAGAAATGTTGAAACCTTCTTATAATTCCGTTCTAAACTTTAAATGTATGAAAGCGAAATAAAATGAACAAATTCTTTTGGGTTAGGTAATTCCGATGGATAAATTGTGTGTATTTATTAGGAAGGATACTTTCATCAGCTTGATAGCGTCCGTGATTGAGGGCTTCAAATTCGAAGTGGGTGGGTTGCTGTTCGGTGATTATCATTCTAATCGTAGGGAGCGGCGTGAGGAGATTATTTTGAAGCAGGCGAGTGCTCTTCAGACTAGTAGGAGGTCGGCGTATACTGTTCATTTTCATCCGAAGCGTACTTTGAGGGTGGAGAGTCTTTGGGATAATCTTTCGACTTATTGGCCGGTGGGTCATTTTCACAGTCACCCGGAGAGTAAGGATTATGAGCCTACTCCGGAGCCGAGTGAATCGGACATATTTGGGTTGGAGAAGGGGGCGATTGAGCTTATTATCGCTATTTGGGAGGCTAAGAAGCGGAACGAGCTGGAGTATATCCGTGACCACACTTGGATCTCTGGTGCAATAGGGAAATACTACATTCAAGCGGCCTCGTGGTATGTGGATGATGAAAGATACGTGTTTCCGGCGGAGATGTATTGTCCGTATATTAATGTGATTAATCTGGGCTTTGAGACGGGGCTGGTGCGACACCGCGGGGGGCTTTTTGAGCCTCACACTTTTATTAAATTCGGATTACTGAAAATGCTTCAAAGGAAAATCAATTTTTACGATACCTATGCCATTAGGAATGGTGAAAAAGCGGCGAGGCACATCCTGCGTGAAATCGAGGACATTCTGGAACAAATCCGGGAAGAAAACGTATAATATAATTAAGAAGGGGAGGCGAGGAGCGGTACTGGTTTAATTCCTCTATCTATTCAAATCTGTGAATATAGAAAGCTATGAAAACAAGTAACCTGAGGATTGAGCGTCATATTAATTGGAGCAAAAAATCTTGGTACCGGATACGCAAATTTTAGTGAAAAAATTGAAAATAGAAATAGGGATATGAAAGGAAATCGTCTATCCTAGCGTGCATTGATTCTTTTTTCCACTCTGTGGTTTAGGATTATTATTTTCTGTTTTGGGGGTGCTGATCTCTGGTTAGCGGGGCTTTATGTTCCTTTTTCTGAGCAGTACCTTGATTTGTTTTTTATCAGGTACTCTAGGTGGTTTTTCTGTTCTTCGTCGAGGTATCGGTAGGTTCCGCGTCCCCAGCTTGTTCCGAATAGGTCTTGTGCACTTATATCCCGTACCCAGTTATCCTCGGGCAGGGGTTTGAACTCCTTTAAATATAGGTAGTACGAGTTTCTTCCCTTCTCAACGTGGTCGACCTGTGAGGTTCCCCATAGGACAAGATTGTTGTCAGTGTCCGGGAAGACAAAAAACGCTTTGCCGTTGGCTTTTTCAAAGCTTTTGTCGCTCACCCAGCGATACTCGGTGCAGAGTGCTGATTCGTTGCACCAGAGGCAGGCACATGTGCCGTTCTTGTCGGTTTTGAATGCGCCATCATTAGGGAATTTTACATCAACTATTTTCTCCTGGCACTTATAAAGCCGGGGATCCTTATCCGCATTCCTACATTTCCCCATCCAATTCTGATTATTAAACGCGGTTCGAATAATTATATCCATTTTAAATCATTCCCATCCATTTTTTATGAGGCAACAAGGGTGATTTTAGGACACAATACTATGCGTGGCTTGGTAAGTCAAAATAAAACGGTTTGCAATGCTAAACTGGCCTGATTCCTATTTTCACTCATCGATGCTGGTCTAATTATTAATTAGTTAAAAGAACCATATAAGCATTATTATTAAAATAAAATCGGGCCCGTTCTTAATCCCTGCCCGAAATGGTTCCCACCCTGAAAGGTTCCACTAACGTTCCTCACATAGAACAGGAAAAAGGTCATAGTGCTGGGATAAGACCAAGCTTTAATACAATTCGAGTCATCTTATCCGGGAAAGTTTAATAACCAAAAATACAATTTAAGATATTACTATTTAATAGATTTCTTATGAAAGGAAGGGATTGCGAAAATAAAAGAAAAGAATCTGATGACGTAGGCAGAAACACCATTCTTATGGAAAGAATAAGGAATGATTATTATCGGTCTGCGTCGAAATAGATCCCTCTGAGAACTTGATGTAAATTCAAATTATCCAATGTGAATGGTAATCACTTTCAGAGCAATGAGAAGAATATGAATAGGAGATGAAGTTTTTGAGTGGAAAGGAAAATGATATTGATGATGCGGAAAATTTAGAGGATGAAGATCGGGAAGCTCTAAAAATATTTTTGGAAGTACTGGGCTCTGATGATGATGTGGAACGCGCAAATGCGGCGGAAGCCCTTGGTGACTACGCTAATCAGGGGGTCACGACCGAGGCGGCTCTGCCCAAACTCGTAAAGCTTTTGGACGACGAAAACCAGGACGTACGCATAAACGTTCTAATCGCGCTCTCCAACTATGCTAATGCCGGACTCACCAACGAATCCGCTCTGCCCAAAATCGTGAAACTATTAGGAACCGAGGAAGAGGTGCGGGTATTCGCCGCAAACGCTGTAAGCGCATACGCCTCCAAGGGACTCACAGACAAGGCCGCCCTACCAATGCTGGTAAACTTGCTGGAAGACGAGGATGCCCGAGCATTCACCCTAGCCGCCCTCAACGCATACGCCGTCGCAGAGCTGACAGACAAGCTCGCCCTGCCCAAACTGGTAAAACTACTAGACGATGAAGACGAAGTCATCCGCATATACACCCTGCATACCCTTGGCGAGTACACTTCAAAGGGACTAACAGACAAAAGCGCCCCACCCAAACTAGCCCAACTAGTAGAGGACGAGTACCAGGACGAAGAAATACGCAAAAAAGCCGCAGAAATCCTCGAAAAGTACAAAGAGAAAGAACCCAAACAAAAATAAGGCATCCGCCAAAACCCACGATTTTAGACAAAATAAAAAGTCACATGTTTCCAGTAAACAATTTTCAAAAAAATTGATAATTTTTACTACAGAAAAATCACATTTTTTATTCAAGGTGAAAATAAATTTTCTTCGCTCTTATTCTTCTACTAGGCTTCCAAACTAAAAGGTGAACGTCGAATGATGGGAGTCCTATTGGGAACCGCTGGAATTGCAGCAGTAATGGTTCAGGCGACCAAACTGTTCGTACTTCTCAGCAACACGGTTCTGGAGGCAAGCGTATGGATCTTTGCAGCTGCACTCTTCCCGTTAGTATACTTTGTATTGTTACCTACAAACGCTTATTACCTAAACCCAGAGGAAAAATAGAAGGCCGATACAAACACAAGTATACCTAATCGATTCCCTACCCGCTCAACCATTTTTTATTTTTTTTAAAGTAGGATGCAATAGTTATTGCTGGTAAAAATCTTAAATTGAGAATATCTTTGTCAAATAACTTTTTTAGTATGTTTTTCCTATATTATTCATAGTATTAAACGACTTTGCGAGTAGGAAAGGTGTCACTTATGTTTAGTTTGGAGCAATTCATTATCTATGCGTATTTCTTTAACGGTTTTTTCCGTCTTTCATTTGTTTTCGGTGTCTCTTCGGGAATGTACGTCAAGTTTTACTTTTTAGCCCTTGCCGCAATCGTGAGTTTTGTGTTAGCTGGTCTAATTTTGGTTAAGACTCTAAAAACCCCCGGTGATAAACAAACATCCTTACTTCTTTTCGCCGCAATTTTCTCAGGAGCTGTCTCAATGCTAGATATGACTATTGCTACATATTTCTACATCACTTCTCCCAGCATTTTCACCTTCATTCCAGAAACAATGCTAATACTCTACCGTGTCTTTTATGTCGCGTTCCCCCTAGCTGCGCTTTTCTTTTGGCTTTTCTTCTCACGGCTAGTCCAAGTAAACAGAGTTATCGTTTATTTCTTTGTCATATTTGCCTTAGTAGTCGTATTTATGAACCTGATATTTGCCACCATAACTGCGGAAGAAGTACAGTTAGTGCTTTCCACTAGCATAGACCTGGTTTTCGAAGTAATCTTATTGATTTACTGGCTTAGTGTAGCGTCAATTATCACACTCTCATTCTATCACTATGCTGCCAAACAAAAAGGTGAACTTCGGACAAAGGGCTTATTATTCGGAACCGCTGGACTTTCTGTACTCATGGCGGAGGTAATCGGCGTAATCGCAATTTTTTCCAGCAACATGATTCTACAAGAAAGCATGTGGATCGTTACAGCAGCATCCTTCATATTTATGTACTTAGGATTGTTCACCCCAAAACTCTTATTACCCAAACCCAAACGAAAATAGAACGCCAATACCAATTAGAGCTCCTCACCCTACTATTTTTTTTTATTTCTAAATTACCCAAAAATATCAAGAAAAGAAAATTAAAACAAACTAACAAAGGGAACAAGGTTGAAACTCCTAAGAAAAATTTTCGAAGCACAAACAAGTGTTAAGCTTCATCCAGCCATTTAAAGCCTCCTCCCTTCTGGTAAAAGCCTATCATCCTGTTCAAGTGCTGATTTGCCATATTAATTTTTTTCTCTGAACGTTTGGAACGTTTCTTCATTGCTCAAGTATTTTATAGTTGCTTTTTGTTTTCGTCCGCTTCACTGTTTTAATTGCTTCTTTTCTACTCTTCATCTTTGAATGATAAAAAGAATTTGCTTATTGTTTCGCTTGTCGGTTTGTCGGATTTGACTTTTTTGATTAGTTTTCCCAGTATTGAGAATTGGCTTTCCACTTTTTTTCTCTCTTCTTTGTCCAATTTATAAAGGTCGTGTAGTGCGGCTATTCTTCCCCACAGGTTGATTGCGGAAAGCCGCGCGAAATGCTCGTCGGATAGAACTACAACCACTGCAAAAAAGTCGGTTATTTTCATCATGAAGCTGTTTTTGTAGTGTAGGCTGCTTCCCTCGCGCATCTCTCCCATAGGAAATTTTTGATAATACTCGATGTGTTCTTTGGGAACATCTCCCTTCGACCCGATAATTGTTCCATCCAAATCTACTACCGCTATACCTTTGGAATTCCAGTTGCCCTTATTCCGTTCCACGTCGTCAATTACCTTTTCTAAAATCTCACTTTCTTCCGTAACACTTTCCCCCTTATAGGTTTATAGAGTGTTCATGGATCTTACCGTGAATATTTTCACCGCCAAACATTTTTGCAATCTCACAAATCTCTGACTTGTCTAAAGTTACAATATACTCGTATAAAACATTCAAGTAAGGTTTAGCCTCATATACTTTGCCTTCCATCAGAAGGTCCAAACATTTTTCTAACAAGTCAATGCAAATCTTCTGATTTTCCTTTGATATTGTTATCACCAATGATATATACTATATACCATACATATGAATATATTGGTTATCTGTTCCAAACTTGAATTCAACAGAACATTAACCTTATAGACTTCGAATGAAATATAAAGTAGGATAAATGAAGATTGCACAAACAGCAGACACACATATTTCGGAGATGGAAAGGAATGGATGAAGACTTGAAAAATGAGCTGGGCGAAAATGAGCAAGAGATAGTGGAAAAGGTGGAAAAGGCTCTGGAGGGCATCTCGGAGATTGAGGATTGGGAAATTGAAGACCAAGTTTTGAGGCTCTTCTCAGACCTGAACCTAACCATCCAAATCGACTTTGAAGCCCAAACTCTCACCCTGTACTCTGAAAGCAGCTACGGCGCATTTGCCCCGCAAGGTGAATCGGTGGAAGAAGTAGCAGACTGGTTCAGAAAGTACGCGGAGCAAATGGAGAAAGAGCACAAAAAGATGACAGCACTGGGATTAGAAACAGACAAAATAGAACACGACAATGCCCATAACGTGTTCTGCCTCTACCGCAAAGACTACCCCTTCAACCAGATGGACGAACTGGCAAAAGACCTGAAAAAACTAGCCTCACTATGGGACGAGCTGGAGAACGACTGGAAAAACCTCTACCCCGACTACCAATACGGAGAAGACCAAAAAGATTACGGATACGAAGACGAAGCAAACCTAGAAGAACTAGTGGAACAACTGGAAAACCAGGACAAACAGGCACGACTGAACGCTCTGATCGCCCTCAACGACTATACTTACGATGGACTTACAATCAAGTCCGCCCTACCCAAACTGGTAAAACTACTAGACGACTCAGACGAAGAAGTGCGGATGAATGCTGTCTACGTACTCGGCGATTACGCCACTGAAGGACTTACCGCTCAGACCGTTCTACCCAAACTAGTAAACCTGCTGGACGACCAAAACGAAGAAGTACGCGGCGGCGCAGCATACGCCCTCGGCAACTACGCCTCCAAGGGGCTCACAACCAGATCCGCCCTACCCAAACTCGCAAAAATACTAAAAGAAGACAAAAACGAGGAAACACACGACTACGCTGCATACGCCCTAGACGAGTACGATGAAAGAGGACTAAAGCTCTAGTGAGAAATCCACAAAACTCGCACAGTTTTACACTGGTGATTGCTGAAAGTTTGCCTAAATACTGAAGTGACTACTTGTTTTTAACAGGGTCTAACACCTCGATGAGATCTACTTGCTTAAATGTCTCTCAAACATTTTTTGGAAATTTGGTTGCTCATTATGTTTAAATATTTCCAGCTGTTTAAGACGCCGAAAACTTGTCTAGAAGCTGTTTACCTATGAGGGAATTAATTCCTGATACAGTTTTTCCTCTTATGGCGACAATTGGGTTGTGGTTCGAAAACTCTGGACTAAAATTAAGACAAGTTTAATGGGAGAGGAACTATTACTATATTGAGTTGTGGAGGTAGTTGAATGGTGGAAACAAAAGATGATTTTGCCCTTGTTTTAAAAGGAAGCTAGGTGGGTTATGATATTCAACTAACAAGGTGTCCTTTGAGATTTACTGAAATTGGTTTATCCTTTAATGCACTTACGTTTAGGATAGAGAAGCCGATTGTGTTCCCTTCCCTGTCGACTTTTTCCACTTTTTCCATTACTGCGTCGTTTTCGGTTTCTCTGAAGTAACCCTCCTTTCGCTCAAATATGACTTCTAAATAATCTCCCTCTTTGTCATACCAAATTTTTATTTCCTTTCCCATAGTATATCACCTTTCTTTACCGTGTCCGTAAAATACGAAGTTATAATAAACAAATCACCAATAGATACCTTTACTACAACACATAAATATTTCTTGGTGACGGGTACGCTTACTACGCCACTTTTTTTGAGCACGCTAATGTTTTATCCTTCTTCTCAGTTTAAATGTATAAATGTATACATTTATAAATATCGGGCGGCCAATTTTTATCTAGGTGCTAAAAATGTCTAGATATACTACCATAACAGTCAGTAAAGAGCTTCTGATGGAGCTGGAGGAGGTAAAGCGGAGAATCGGGGCAAGCAGCCTCAAGGAAACAATAGAAACACTCATAGAATATTGGAGAACTCTCGAAGCTTCCAGTTTAGCCTCCGACATTCTTGAGGCAAGGAAAAAGGGAGACCTTTCCGAGCTCAGCCGAGTAGTGGACGAATTGAGGCGCTTAAAATGGGCAAGATTCACTTAGACACAAATGTGCTAATAGAGTTGCTACAGAAAACGCCCATAGAGAAACTCCTAGCCACTGCCCTAGATAACGAGCTAAAAATATCCCCCATAGTATTCTTCGAATTCATGGTTGGAGTCTACAGAATTAACAGACATGATTTAAAGTCCCTGCTGTTAAAGCATTTTGCACTAACATCCCTCACACCCGAAATAGCCGACAAAGCCGCCTCCATAGAGGCTGAACTCATGAACAAAGGCACCCCACTGGACCCGCGAGACATAATAATCGGAGTGGCTGCAATAGTAGACAACGCATTTCTCTGGACACGCAACATAAAACATTACCACCGCCTCTCCGAGTATGGACTGACACTATGGTTGGAAAACGCTCCCCAAGAACAACCTTAGAATCGATAAGTCAACCCCGATTAAATTGATGTTCTCTATTCTGAAAAAGGTTCAACGACAGGTTTTCAGACCGATAACGGGTTTACCCAGAGCTGTTGCGTATCCAATTTCGAAGCAACACCCGCAATCGACATCCACCCCATCCAGCACCATAACCACCACATCACTCTCTTTAAGAGTTATTATGCCCGCTTCATAAATGGAACTCTTCTCCTTATACGGGGATTAGGGTTATTTTTTCTTAGCCCCTTCCCCACCATATCTTCCTTTATGAATAGTGATTTTTTGCGTCATCCAAATATCAAACCCCCGCTTCTCGGAGTTCCTTGGCGACCTTTTCATTGAAATCGCGTTCAGCCTCGCTTGGATAAAGTAATAGCCGGATGATTTCTTTTTTTGCTCTGTTTGAGGGATTTGTGGCTTTCGTACGAGTCCAGCTTGTAGCTATCCGATTCCTAAGCCTTTCAAATCTTATTATAGGGTTGTTCTGTGAATATTTTCCCCTCATATACTAAGAGTTGTTCTGGTTTTAAGGTCAGAAGGTATTTTGCTTTGAGAGTATGGATGGTTTCATTATTCTGTCACTTGAATTGTGGTATGTCAACTGGTAAGCCAACTCTCATAAAGAATCTTGCAAAAGCTTGGGATAAGTGTTCTCGGTATGGCGGCAACAAGCGTAGTCTTTTCCCTCTGCTTTTAGCTAGGTCGATGAGGAGATTAAAGGGGACGCTGTAGACGCTTCTAAAGTCAACAACTAAATACTCTGTTTCAAATCCTTCTATGTCGCTCTTGTTCAATAGGTGGTATCCTGGAACATTTCCTTGCCTCAATGCCTCTTTTCCCTTTCTACTTCCGAAGAAATCACTTCTCTTCTCAAATTCGCTTAGAGGCCAAACAGGGCAAAGTAAAACCAAATCCAGCTTTCTTTGTACAAGATCACAAGATTGACTCATAACGACAACATCATATTTAATAATTTCCACATCTACCTCATCGGATATCTCTGAGGGTGGTATCACCACAGGGCATTCTTTAATAAAATCTCCCTGCATAACGTCTTCTCTGCCGTTTACGATATTATACCAAGGATATTCCTTTGCCATTAAATACCCTCCGGCTCTGAAACATGTGGCGTCGCCTTTCTAATGTTCTTTACTCTCACTCTCGCAGTCCAACGCTTTACAGGAGGCATTCTAACGAAGATATTAAATTCGAGTTCCTCTTCGGGAAAAAACTCAGTAGTTTCCTGTCTAAAGGTCTCATTTCTTACTTCAAAACGTTGCAGGACGGACGACAGGTCAATTTCAAATAAAGGCGATAGAGTCTGGCATGGAATAGGTTTTTTAAGTGTTTTCTCCCTTGCCCAATTAACTAATAGCTCGCTAAATATTTCTTCCATGTCCATTTCTAGTCTCGAGCTGGGAGCAGAGGTATTCTGAGGGAGATAGTTTTGATTTGTAGTTTCCTGCCATGCCGGCTGATACATTATCTATTCAAACCTCCTTAATAACTCTCCTTCTATTATCTTAAAAAACCAGTCATCCGTCAAACTGTGGGCTTTTTCCACCCACCCAACGATTTCTTCTTTGATATTTGAGACATCGCCTTTGACTGATTGAACTATTGTTTCCCAAATGAAAGCATCTACCTCCTTTCTTTTCCCATGTGCAAACCTTAGACGCACCACTCCACGGGGATTAGTTGAAGGAAAAGAGAATCTTAAATCAATATTCTCAGGAAATTCCCTGACTCCAGTATCTTCAAACAACTTTCCATGTATTACTATATTTATCTTCATCTTCTCTTCCAAGAACCCGAAAATATCATTTTTCTCAAAATCAAAATCAATAGCGTCAATATAACGCAGTAACAATCCCTCAACTTTTAAATTCTCTGAATCAGGATAAGCCTCAAAAATGGCATCCACCAAGTGAGAAATTCTCCCCTCAAAATCTTCCCAAACATACCCCTCTGTGTCGTTCAAAGTAACAACCCCCGGACCCAACTGAATAAGCGGCCATCCATTTTCACTTTTCCTGAACCGATGCTTAACAATGTATCCCGAAATTTCATCCGGAATAGTTGCAGTAGGCAACTCTTCATGAAAAGGATACTCATCCTTAACTCTGTCGTACAAACTGCCAATTAAAATTTTATAATGCGGATCTGACTTCAAACCCGGTGCCAGTTCTCGCAGCTCCCACCGCAATTCAAATATAGCCTCCATAAGAGGCTTATTTCTCAGGACTTTTCTAACCATCTATAGTAACCTCCACATCGCCTCTCAGAGGCACAGATTCATAGAACAACGGTTATATGCAAAATTCGGCAATTGCACCACTTAGACTATGCGCTACAAACTTGATTTTAAACTCAATATCTGAGATTTCTAAAAGTTATCCATTCTTCTTACCATTTCATAGCATAAAATAATACCGAATTTTTACTTAAATCTTTCACAGCAAAAAACTCCAGCTCAATTGGAGGAAATACAAAAATGCTTTTCCACACCAATCAGCCTAACAGTTCAGAGCAAATGCGCCCCTATTCATACCAAGCACCACACACATTTACCAGTAACATCCACCACCATCACCCCTTGCTAAATCGACTTTAACATTAATAATTTTTCTTCTAACTCTCTTGTATACACCCTTTTCTGATCCAGTTCTTCTGTGAAGGTATGAACTGTTTTACGGTGCATTATTTTTATTAATAAAATATATCGCGTATCAGCTTATTGCTTAAAAAGAGAGGAAAGAAAGTTGATATTAAACAGAATTGTGATAATGTTTTCAAAATCTCTTACGACTTTATAGACCTTTTTTAATCTCAATATGATGCATACTTCCAATCCGTATCCAACCACAAAAGAAGATGAAAAACAATGCTGACTGCGCAGTGGTCTTTTTAAATATTAATAAGAAAAGATAGGGACAAATGAATTATCCTTTTCTTGAAAAATGTGGAGGGCGTAGAAATGGGAACAGTGACCTGTAGAAGATGTGGAAGAAAAAATGAACTCGATTTAGATGTAACCCAAATTCCCAAATGCCCTCAATGTGAAAACATTAGATTTGATAGAGAATTCTTTGTTCCGATAGAAAAGCAGGTTATAAAGAATTTTAAGAATGTACAGACTTCTAAATTTGGACCCATTCTGAATAATTTATATCTTTTTGGAAGTTACGCCAAAAAAGAACCCCAATGCAGAGACATTGATTTTCTTGTAACATGTAGTGAATCAAAATTAAAAAAGTACATACGCTCGGAGAAAAGAATCTTCAGGAGCCAATTTGATTACCACTTTCCAGAAGAATATTCCATTGCAGAGCTTGAATCTATACTAAAAGAAAGTTTCTGGGATTTTAGAACCTGTCAAGAATATCCCGATTGTCTACCCTGCCATTTAGGGCCCGCCTGCAGACTTCCTGAGGAAGACTATCATTCTGATTTCCACACGCATTGCATTAAAAAATGTAAGAAAAGGAAAAAAGAACCAATTCCCGATTGCTGCTTCGGGCCCTGCATATTTCTCGATATGGAAATAAGAAATCAAATTTTAAGAGAAATAAGTGATATGCTAAAGAAAGAGGTTATGGAAGTTTATGAGATTAGTTCCGACTTGAAAGTCAAAATACTCGACATTATTATTAAACAAAAAATCAAAGAATTGGAGGAAGAATTCGAACATAAAAAAGAAAGAAAGAAATTTCAACTATACAAAATCAACCTCATAAATGGAAGCAAAACAAAAGTAAGGAATAAAGTCTATTAATCACAGGTCTAGTTCTATCTGTTGCTTCATTTTTAGGGTTGCCAGAACCGTTTGTACTAAAAGTGAATATTCTTTATCTCAAACGGTGTAGATGTGCTAAACTTTATATTAAAAACCGCTTTTATAAGACGCAGAGGATAAAAAATGAAAATAAAGATTCTAAAAAATAATGATACCTATTCTACAGAAGAAGAAGTTCTATCCCTCATATCTAAGATAGTGGATAAATTGATAGAGGATAGAGAAATTTTCAAGAAACTAGATAAAAATAAAATAATAGAATTTTTCTCATCTCTGACAGAGAACATGCCTCCTGAGCAAAAAATGTCTATTACTGATGATGAACTCACCACCAGAATTGAAAAAGTTATGTTGATAGAAGCAACGACTGGAATATTAAATGAGCTAAGCCCTGAACAATCCCAATCCTTTGAAGCCGCGACCAAAGGAGAGAGCTATTTAGATGAAATTCGGTAATATTAT
>DXJA01000448.1 GCA_019056875.1 Candidatus Jordarchaeum madagascarense | reverse complement strand
TGAAATCTTTATTCGAAAAGTTATTTTGGAGAATTACAAATTTTTTCCCCCAAAAATTTTTATAAAAAGAAATTGGGGTAGGTTTACTCGATTTTTATAGGATATTTTCCGTATTTCTTTATCGAGTTGACGAATGTTTCGAGGTTTTCTGGTGGTGTATCTCTTGGTATCTGGTCACCGATTAGCATGCAACCACCACCGGGACCTAGAATCTTTATTGTTCCTTTAACATAGTTCTCAATTTCTTGAGGAGTTCCCTTGCTTATTAGGCCGGCTCTGGTTCCGAACAACCAGGGTTTGTGGAGTCTGTTAGAAATTTTCTTAATTTTCTCAGGTGGCAGCCAGTCAGACTCTAACATCACAATTGTACCTATAAAAGTCCCGGACTTCATCACCACATCCTCAACGATCCGCTCCCAGTCTGGAATCTGCACCACGGGAAAGCCCCCAGCCCACCATGCCATACCCAGTCTCTTTATGATATCTGCGGTGTGAGGGATTATGTAGTCGTAGACGAGCTTGGGACTGGTTGGGGGGATGCATGAGAAGGCGTCTGCCATTACTGGGAAGACTGGGATTCCTCCTATGGGGCCTATTGCTTCCTGCTGGGTTTTCACAAATGCTTCGATGACATCCTCTGAGAAATCGAGAATTTTGTGGGCGAATTCGGGATTTTTCCTTGTGTCCCTGACCAGATTGTTGAAACCCCTTAGTTGAACTGCCAGTGACCAGGGGGCGCAGGCTACCGAGAAGGGCATTGCGTACTCCTCTAATGTCTCCAAGCTTAATTTTATGCCCTCAATGATGTAGGGGCCGCGTTTCGCCTTATTAAAGTCAGGTATGTCCAGTTTTTCTAGGTCTCCTGGCTCCTTAATTAGGGGTTCAAGAATTACTGGGAAGCTGTCTTCGGGGAAGAGTATCTTCGCCCCTAGAGCTTCGGCCTCGAAATTGTAGGCATCAGCGGCAGCAGCGGCGGTGTCAAGCTTATATCTTATCGCTGCGTAGAGTCCGGCGTAGAGCGCTTTCTTATAATCCGTGCACATCTCTCTGAGAGTTATGCCCGCTACCCTTGCTGCGTGATCGTGTATCTGCATGAACACCGGCATTCTATCGGGCTCCTGGAACATCATAATCTTCATGAATCGCTCCGCTATACCTTGGGGCTCCTTCTGGAGCATTTCTTTAAACTGCTCGGCCAGCTTATCTATTTCAGAGTCAATATTTTCATCTGTTATCTTCATGATTTTTTCCTCCTATTTTCATTCTATTAAATTTATTATAAAGATTAGGTTAAAAAAAAGGAAAATTTATTGACAACGAAGAAATTAAATTCATAAAACATGGAATAATAAATAAGGAGTTCAATTAATTTATTGCCGAGTTCCATATTTGACGGGAATTAGTTATTTGGAGGATTATGATGAAGGATGAAACTATAAATTTAGTAAGATGCCCAAACGAAGTTGAGGGCAAACTATGCCTTTCGCCACTTGAAAGAATCGACAACGAGCTTAAATGTTCTAAATGTGGTACGAATTACATCATAGTTGAGGGAATTCCCATTCTCAGAGAGTTGTTATGTCGGTTCTGTAATAAACCAATAGTGGAAGGATCCAAAAAGTGTCCCCATTGCGAAAAATCCCTCCCATATCCCGGGCCAGAATATTTAAGCATATACTATGAGGCACACTATGGACCTTATTTAAACTACACCTCTCGAGACGATAGGTTCATTCCTAGAGCCTTAACAGAAGACTTCTACCAAACGATTTCTAATCTCTGTATTCCCTATTTAAATGAAAATAGTATTGCATTGGACATAGGATGTGCATTTGGCAGATTATCAATGGAACTTGCCAAGAAAGCCGCGTTTGTTATAGGAATCGACTATTTGCTACCATTTGTTAGTGAAGCGTTGAGAATAGTGTGCTCTGAGGACATAAGAACCATCCGTATTCGTGATATCGGTAGCATTGCTGAAAATTTTTTTGAAGCCTCACTAAAAGGATTTGGGATTAACAACTGTGACTTCATAGTAGGCGATGCACACGATTTACCATTTGACAGAAACACCTTTGATTTTGTGTTGTCATCCAATTTAATTGATCGCGTAGAAAATCCGCAGAAGACAATATATGAATCATGGAGGGTGCTAAAGAAAGGTGGTGTAATGCTAATTACTGATCCACTTAATTGGGGGGAGATTGAAAAACATCCTTCGAACGTAGACCAATGGAAATGTAACTTGTTGGACTTTTTTGATAGAAAAAAATGGAAAACTCTTTCCGAAATAGATGGAATCCCCCTCATATTCAGACACTATTCAAGACATAAATCGACACTTTACAATCAAGCGGTCATAGTAGAGAAAATAGAATGAGAATCACAAAACTATGTAAAATAATATATGCTCAACCATGCTCAACTACCAGACACAGAGATATCTTCAGTCAAAAAACCACACCCCAAAAATAAAAGAATAACCGGCAAGGATAAAAAAAAGGAGTAAATTGTGCACAAATGGATGAAGGTTTTATTAAATCGGAGAGAGTTATTGAGGGGGCTTTGCATCCTTTCGTGATTCTGAAGACGGTTTGCCCTCAATGCCCCAATGTGTTTTTGGGATTTCATGAATAACGACTTCCACAGCAAAAGGCGGGATACCCATATCCACAAAAACCTTGGTTATTCCCCCGATTATTTCTTTAATTTTTTCTTCTGAGAACCCCGTCCATACATAAACATGAACAATCGGCATTATATCATCTCCAAATAACTGTTTTTGAAATTATAAGAATTACTTCCAAAAAAACTTTTTCTTAAAGACCCGCTTGTCTCGGTTTCATCACCTTACCAAGTTCTCCAAACCCCATTAGGTAAACTACGGATACTTGCTAAAATATCTTATAGAGGGGTATGTTCTTGTCCTTAGGTTCGTATCCCTCTGTAACAGCGCTGTAGGTGAGTATTGCATCAGCCATAGCGCACGCCGGAAACACCACATCAGCCATTCTTATAGGGCCGTAGAGGATAAAATCTGCACCGAAACACTGAACGAATACGCTAAGGGAGGTTAAACATGTCCGAAAGGAGTGTTTTCCGAACTCTTTGACCTTCTGCCACATATCAAAAGAGTTTGCGGGCGAGCACCCAGACGGCAACCCCAGCTTCTCCTTAATCACTCGAATAGAGGATACAGCGTAAGCTGTACTCACCACATCCAAAACAGCCGTGTCAACCAATACGTTTTTGATCCCCGCTCTCTCCGCTTTTTTGAGGAGCCCCTCCTCCTTGGAGTCCCCCTGCAGGAGCTTCAGCTTTTCTTCCGGCGAGAACTCGTCCCCGGTGAAGGGTAGGACTATAGCTGTGTCCAGTACAGTGTCTCTGATTAAATCGATTTCTTTCTCCGTGACTTCAGGGTTGATGGAGTTGTATATTATTCGGTCTTTCAGCCCCGCTTCTACGGCGTGCCTGCAGCCTTCGATACGCGCTTCAATGGAGGGAGAGTCCACGAGGATTGGTGACTTTGTAACCTCTGCGACGAAGTCTATGTAACTGTAGAACGCTTCAGCTGTTCGTCCGACCACATCCACCACACAGGGGTTTCCTGTCTCCTCGGAGAGTTTCTCCTGTTTTAAAAGCAGTTCCTTCGCCTTCACTTTGTTGAAGGCACCCGTGATGGGATTACTCACTATTTTGTGCCCTTCATAGAACATCGTTCCGACCAGAACTGTGGGATTTTCCCCGGGTTGTCCTCCCACTTGAACACCTGCAATGTTATAGGTTTCCTGTTTCCTTCCAAACTTGAGGAGCATTACTCGAATCTCCCTAAGATTCCTTAAAGGATCATTTTTTGCGGGTAGTCTTCTAACTTGTTCCAAGCAGTTCCTTAGCGGCCTTCACTGCACCTTCGGTGTCTTTCGCCCAGCCGTCGGCGCCAACGGTCTCAGCCCACTCTTTTGAGGTTACAGCTCCTCCGACAAGCACTTTGTACTTGTTGCGTACTCCCATTTCCTTTAGTATGCTGATTAGTTCTTCGAACTTTGTCAGAGCGGGAGTGAAGACTATTGAAACCGCGATTAGTTCCGGTTTGATTTCTTCGATTTTCTCGTAGAAGCCCCACGGTTCAAGGTTCTCACCCACATCGTGAACCTCGAAGCCGTTGATTGATAGAAAGGTGCTTACAAGATTTTTGCCGATGTTGTGACTGCTCAGCAGGGTTCCTATAACGACCTTCTTCTTAGCCTTAGCCTTCTCCCTCGGCAAGACCTTCTCTATCATCTGGATACATTTGCCTGCCAATTTGCTGCCCTTCACCAGATCTGGAATAAAGACCTTCCTCTTCTCGAACTTATCGCCCAAATCGTAGAGCCCTTTAACTATGCCGTCTTCCAGAATCCGTACTGGGTCAACACCCTCGTCTAGAAGCTTCTTAGTAGTCTCCTCCGCTTCTGCGTTCACATCCGCTATCATCTTCCTAAGATCGGATATATCCACAAATCATGCCTCCATCAAACATTTACCAACTCAAATTAACATAATATCAAAACAAAAAAAGAGAGAAATTTTTTATTATTTCGTTAGTTCTCTTGCTGCTATGTATCCGAAGCATATGCCGGCTCCTATGGTGATTCCGCTGCTCGGGTAACCGCCTCCTGAAACCGCGGCCGTGACGTTGCCGGCTGCGTAGAGACCCGGAATAGGCTTATCCTTGTAGTCGAGAACCTGCGCCTTCGTGTTGATTTTAAGGCCTCCGCATGATCCGAGGCATCCGGAGTACACTTCGATGGCGAAAAACGGTGGTTTCTCGACGGGGCCAAGGGTCGGATTAGGCTCCCAGTTAGGATCTCCATAAAACCGGTCGAAGTAGCTTTCCCCTCTGTTAAACTCCGGGTCCTTGCCTTCCACGGCGCACTCGTTAAACCTCTCAACGGTATCCTCCAAAACTTCAGCGTCTATGCCATTTTTCTCAGCCAGCTCTTTCAGGGTGTTTGCCCACTTGAACGGAGGGTCGGTCGGCTCGGCGCCGGGAAACATGGTGAATATCGTGTACTTTTGATGGACTCTTTCATCGAAAATCATCCACGCCGGGATGTTGGGGTACTCGTGTTTGTTCGGGTTCCACGTGTGCATTGCTCTGGTGAAATCGAAGTAGTTAACGCCTTCGTTCGCAAACCTCTTTCCGTATCTGTTTACTATTATTACTCCAGGTAAAACCTTCTCGAAGAAAACACCCCTATAATAGGGTTTCCCGTCGTAGTCATCCATTGTATGAACTGTTGGGAACCACCACGCCTCCGACATCAGCCCGACCTGCGCTCCAGCCTCCATTGCCATACGGTGCCCGTCACCCGTATTGTGGGGAGGTGACATGGGGCCCTTCATTGGTCCTCTGAGGAAAGCTTCAGGCATTTTCTCGTGCCATTCGAATCCTCCGGTGGCTAGAACCACACCTTTTTTGGTTCGAATCCTCAACTCCTTCCCTTCATGCTCTGCTATAACGCCTACAACCTTGCCGTTCTCAACTGCTAAATTGCTGGCAGGAGTGTTGTACCTTACTTCCACTCCTCTCTCAAGACATGTGTGGAGCAAGCGGGCGATCAGAGCGGTACCCCAGCCATAAAGTCGGTCCTTTGACCGCTCCTCTATCAGCTTGAAGTCCCACGAGCCGCTTGTCATTGTGGCAAGTCCGCCCCATTTTATCAGCTCTTCTAGGAACAATGGTAAGGTGGTGGGCGATATTCTGATTTTCTCAACCACCTCCGGTGGCAACGCGTTCAGGCTTACAAGGTTCGCCTCCATAATCCTGCCACCCTTCACCGCACCTTCCCACTCCGGGAAGTAGTCTGGCATCAAAGTCACATGCGACCACTCTACATGAGTGTTCTCTTCAAGGTACTCGCACGCCTCATTCACCGTGTCATTGTATGTTTTGATGAGTTCGTCGCTGGATCTGCCTGCTGCAATCGCTTTCAGGTACTTGAAAGTCTGATCCTTGGAGTCCGGTTTTTTAATCCATGTTTTCCTCTGCGGGTCCCAAAACTCGGGCTGAAACCCCGCTCTAAGAAACCTGTTGTTGGGAACCCACACTGCCCCACCGGACACCGCACTAGCTCCTCCAGCTTTGTCGGTCTTCTCAAGTACGATTACCTTCGCCCCTCTCTCTTGTGCAACTACAGCTGCCGTTAGACCTCCTGCACCAGTACCAGCAACCACGACATCAACTTCAATATCCCATCTCTCAGACATATACCTCTCATCCTTTTACTTAATTTGTTTAGAGCAAAATTATGAATTAGATTCCTTTCATCAAACATATAAATTTTACCTTGGAGTGAGTGATGTTATTGTAGATGTGCTCTATTCTATCTTTTTTCTCAGAAACCAGTTTTTAACATTTTGAGGTTTTAAGACCTTTAATAATTTAAAGCATCTACAAATCTCCGCCTCCCTTTCAAATTCGGGATTTCCCGTCCCGTAAACAGGAGAAAAGCTACAAAACCTAAATGCTTGGTTGAATCGTTTTTAAATCACCGACCAAAAGGTTAAAGTACGAAAACATGGAAAGACAATCCTACTTAAATTAAAACCTAGGAGGATAGGAAAATGGTTTCTCTATGGGATGTGTTGGAAAGGTCACAGACAGGACCTTTAATGAAAGAGGAAGAGTTTGGTACTGAGTTCTTCCCTACAAAGATAAGGGAAATTGTGGCTGAACACGGGATTAAATACAACCCTGAGGAACCCGTTATGACTGATTTGAGCATGGCTGACGAGGTCTTCGAAGCCGGCCTTGAACTGCTGCTTGAAGTTGGACTTTACAACAAGGATACCAAAAGGATTGTAAAATTCACTGAGGAGGAGATAAAGGAGGTCCTCGCGACTAGGAAGAGAGAGTTTATTCTAGGGGAGGGAAATGATCAAATTACGCTAAGCTTGAGGGGGCCGGAGGATAAGAAGCCTCCAAAAACGGTCTTCCCCGCCGGGATGGTAACCAGCAACACAGAACTCTACAAGGCATACGTGCTGTCTGCCGCAATGGAGCCAACCGCAGATGGGCTGGTAGCACTACCTTTGATGGGTATAGGAGATCTGAAGCCAACAACCGGAACGCCTAGCGAGACTCTTCTAGGGTTGACCGAGGGTCTCATAATGAGGGAGGCTGCAATACGCGTTGGCAGACCAGGCATGTATCTGGGCATCCCTATGAGCGTATCGAGTGCAAAAGCAGTGATGGGCTCATTCCACCCCGCGGGCTACACAAGGTACAATTGTATGTGCCCGGTACATATAATACAGGACATGAGAATCGACTATGACCGACTCAATCTAACCTTCTTCGCCCAGCAAAACCACATCAAACCTTGGATAAGCAGCTGCCCCACCATGTACGCTTACATCAGTGGACCTGAAGAAGCCGCGGTTGAGGGAATCGCCCATGTCTTGGGCATGATGACTTATTCTGGAGGCTCGTTCGCGCAAGCCATGAGTGCCACGGTTGATGGTCGGTACGAGGGAAGGGATGTCTTCTGGGCCAACTCGGCACAGGCTCTCGCCGCAGAAAGAAAAATACGGGTTCCCTGGATTTGCTACGGAAGCGGAGTAACCGGGCAACTGGGTGATGAAGTATCATTCTACTCGATAGCAGCAACAGTCATAACAAACACCATATCGGGCATGGAGGGAATGTGGCTAACGGGAGCCGTACCCGGAATCGAAGGAAGATGGGGTGGAGAACTAGCAAGAGCCGCTGCTGGAATAAAGGTGAGCGACGGAGTCGAAATAGTCAAAGAACTCCTTGGAAAATATGAGGATAAAGCAAAAGTTGGAATGCCAGAAGAAGACCACATACTCAAACGCTACGACATGAAAACTCTAAAACCCGACAAAGAGTATATAGAACTTTACTCAAAAATGAAGAGAGAACTGCAGGACATGGGCCTAGACTACGAAGCTTGGTAAAAGGTAGGAAGAAAGAGCGTCATCCTTTTCCCTATTTTTTCAACCGTCTACAAGAAGGTTTTGCGATAAGTGTACCATAATCATTAAAATAGAGGAATGAAATCTCTTCAGTATGACTGTATCTATTATGAATTTTCTGTTTTATAAAAAATTACAGGTTGGTAGCCTTCTATTTTTATTTTATATGATTCGATAGTTATTACAAACATGTTTTTAAAAAAGGAGGGGTTTCAATAGTTTGATCTTATTTTTACAAAAAATTATGGTCGGTTAGTTCCATTCACTCTTGTCTCTATACTTACGGAGATCATTTTTTCGCATATTTTTTTTATCATTTGTTTATTAAATTGATATATTTTTATTATTTTGTTCATTAGACAGAAAAATTTATATACAAAATTTTAGTATTTATGTTTTTTATTGAACATGATGTATAGGATTGGTGGCATGAAAAACATCGAGTCTCTGAATAAAACAAAATCCATGAATTCGGTCTCAATTAGTGGAAGTTCCTTGTTTGATGAATATTTGTTTAGTATGGAGATAAAGGCATGAAATCCGAAAAGTGTAACAGAATGGAGCTCAGTTTCCCGCGATTATCATTGAAAGTAGATCCCATCATCGATGATACAACTCTCAGAGATGGTGTGCAGATGCCGGGTATAGCGGTGGCTCCAGAACACACAGCCCATATAGCTGGTCTATTGGACGAATTTGGAGTGGAAAGGTTAGAACTCCACCACTATCAAGAGCAGGACAAGAAAGCCATAAAGTTAATACAAGATATGAACTTCAGAGCCAGAATTGCTGGTTGGTGCAGAGCCGTAAAACCGGATATAGACGATGCTTTGAAGTGCGACTTTAGCGAGATTGGAATATCTCATCCCGTATCTGATATTCATCTAAAGACCAAGTGGCCGGAAAAAACAGCGGACGAGATTCTGGAAAGAGTGGTGAATACAGTAGAGTATGCATCCAAAGATCAGGGACTAAGAGTATTCGTTCACGGAGAGGATAGTACCAGAGCGGAGTGGGAGTTTGAGAAAAGATTCATCAACGCAATCGTCGACGCCGGGGCAGAGGTTTACAGAATTTGCGATACAGTGGGAATCGGACTATCAAGTCCCAATGCTCCCCTACCGAATGGAATCCCTGCTAAGATTAGAGTAATAAAAAAAGAAACGGGGATTAGAGATGTTGAGATACACGCCCACGACGACCTAGGAAACGCGGTGGAAAACACTCTCTCAGCCATTAGAGCGGCCTCAGGCCTTTGCAAAAGAATTTATGTCAGCTCAACCTTCCTAGGCTTGGGTGAAAGGGCGGGTAATGCTGAGACTGAGAAGATAATCATGAATTTATACTTGCATTATGGGGTCAAGAAATATGAAGGTAAGCTAATAATGCTAAAAGAAATCGCAGATTTTATCGCTTATGCCTCAGGTGCAATAATTCCCCCAAATAAAGCGATAGTTGGTGACTACGCCTTTGCCCACGAATCGGGAATCCACACCCATGGAGTGCTAAGAAATCCAACCACCTACGAACCGTTTCCTCCAGAAATCGTAGGATGCCAGAGGAAACTTACCATCGGAAAACAATCGGGAAAGGCGATAATTAGTCACAAGATAAAAATGATCCTGGGAAGAACCCCAAATGATGGGCAACTGGAGGAAGTGGTGCGAAGAGTGAAAGAAATCTATGAAAGAGGCCGAAAAGCTTCCCTTAAGGATGAAGAATTTAGAGAAATACTCCTAGACATCGGATTAGAAATAAATCCTTTTCAAACCCTAAACCAAGGTACCAAGTATGTATTAGAAGGTGAGGAGGAGAAAGCTTCAATTACAGATGGCTCTGTAAATTTAATAAGTTATGAAGAAGGGAAATAGAGTTGATTATAGACGCTCACAATCATTTGGGAGGACCGGATAAGGGAGATCACCAACGGCAGTCCGCGGAAGAAATCATAGCAATAATGGACAGAGTAGGTGTAGATAAATCAGTTATTTTCCCCTTTAACGAAATCAACCCTGGCGTCTCCTTTTCTTTGGCTAATGACTATATAGCTTCGGCAGTGAAAAAATATCCCGATAGGCTCATTGGTTTCGCAAGACTTGACCCAAATCATGGAGAGAAAGCAATACTAGAGTTAGAGAGAGCAATAGACAAATTGAACCTTAGGGGAGTAAAACTACACCCCACAAGCCAGAATTTCTCATTGGACAATCCGTACGTTTTACAAATTATTAAAAAAGCCTCTGAACTAAGGGTGCCTGTAGTTTTTGATAATGGAAGACCACAGTCCCCACCAGAAAAAATTGGAAAACTCGCTGAATTAGTTCCAGAGGCAAAAATTATCATGGCACATATGCGGGGTCCAAATTATTTACAAATCGCAGAAAAATTCGACAACATATATCTCGGTACCGCTGGAATGTTCAAAATAAACATACTTCAAGAAGCGCTTCAAACATTGGGAGCGGAAAAATTGATTGCAGGCTCGGATTCCCCATATACTCCCCAGGAACTGGAAATCAAAAAATTTGAATATGTGCCAGGAATAACTCCAGAGGAAAAGAATAAAATCCTTGGAAAAAATATAGCGAAAATATTGAGCCTTTAGAGCCACTTGACAAAAAGAATCTTGAAAAATTTATGATTTTAGGATCTGAATAATGGTAAAATATTCTCTGTGGCTCATGTGAATTAATGCATTAAAAAAGGAAAAAAACGAGGGGGTTAAGGGTTTAAGACGAGGTTATGGCTTTTGAGCCCTTTTCACCTGTCCTTACTCTTATTGCTTCCTCTATTAGGCATATAAATATCATTCCGTCTCCTATTTTAGCCGTTCTTGCACTCTCAAGTATTACCTTAACGACTTTTTATTTTCGTTTCCTCAACTGCTATTTCTAACTTGCATTTATCTATCAAGTCTTTTCTGATGCAACTTTTCTTAGTACCAGTGACATACTTTAAACCAGTGGCAGCTTTATCATAAGAGATTTATACAATTTTTCCCAATCAGAGGATTA
>DXJA01000447.1 GCA_019056875.1 Candidatus Jordarchaeum madagascarense | reverse complement strand
GTAAAAAATTTCTAACGGTTTAATGTAAAGGGAAAGGGAATCCAAATGAAAGTCTACAGACCTAGTGGTGTGACTGCAATAGCCATATACTTTATGATTATTGCTGGGTTGGGGATCATAGTGGGAATTCTGGGTGAGACCTATTACATTACGAATTACATCAATTCAACATACTCAGATTTAATCTTCGGCATGAGCCTGCCTTATGTTCCCTCTTTCTCATCAGAAAGCGGAATCTACTTCATTTACTTTGCTGTGATTAACGCAATCAATGATCTATCTTCTGTTATCTATCTACATCTAGTGGTTGTAGTTATTTTATTCGGTTCGGGACTACACCTCATCGGTAGTGCGGGCTTGCTCCGCATGAAGAAGTGGGGATATTACCTGGCGATAATAATTGGAATACTTAACATTTTTACTCTATTTATAATCGGAATAATAATAGGAATACTAATACTTGTGTATCTATTGAGAGACGTAAAATATGAGTTTGAATAGTGTGAGCCATTACCCGAATTTGAGGATCCTACATTTCTAATAATTCCACATTTCTTGGTAAAAATGAAAAGAGAGAAAAGAAAGAGGCAATCGGAAACAAAAAATTACTAAAAAATACTAGAAACTCTTAATGAATTATATTAAATTGGAAAGATTATATTTTGTATTATGACTGGCTCTTATCCTGCTCGTTTTCTCTCTCTAATACGTGATAAAGCCTCTCTTACCGCTTCGTGAATTTTACTAGGCCCGTAAGTGTACTCTTTTAGAGCTTGTTTGAGGGGTTCTTCTGCCCTTATGTCTCCTATTTCTCCTAGAGCTTCTACTGCCACTTTTCGTATTTCCCATCTCTTATCATATGGTGCCCGTGTGAGCGGTATTACTGCCCTTATGTCTCCTATTTCTCTTAGGGCTTCTGCTGCAGTCAACCGTATTTCCCAGGCTTCATCATCCAGTGCTCGGATTAGGGGTTCCACTGCCCTTTCATCTCCTATTTCTCTCAAGGCTTCCGCTGCGGTCCATCGTATTTCCCAGGCTTCATCATCGAGTGCCCCTATAACTGGTTCTACCGCCCTCTTGTCTCTTATCTCGCCGAGAGCCCGCGCTGCCACCTCTCGGACATACTCATCATGATCATCTAGTGCTTGTATCAGTGATTGCACTGGTATTTTGTCTATTACATTTTTTAGGGTAGCTGATGATTTCAATAAGACACGCCAATCATCATTCAGGGTTTGAATGGATTTATTTACTTTTTTTTTACTTTGTATCTTTTCCAGAGCCTCCCTTGCCCTTATTCTGACCAGCACATCTTCCTCATCATTTTGAGCTCGGCTTAGAGCTTCTATAGCCCTCTCACCCCCTATCCTTCCAAGAATATCTGCTGCTTCGGCACGAACTTCCCAATTATTCGCATAATTCAGAGTATTTATTAAGCCTTTAACATCTTTCTGGGCTTCCATCCTTTTCAAATCTCTTTTATAGAACTCGGCTTCTCCCACTTTGGCACCTCCTTGTTCGGCAAGTTTCATCTAACTTATTTTTTCTGGGTAGAGGACAAAGTTATACATAATTAAGATTGGATGAATTGCAGCGAAACCTTCTAATCCTATTATGTTGTTGCTTGTTCATTAATTTTAACTTTTTTATTTAGGATTCGCTTCAAGAACTCTTCCTCAAGAAGTTATTGTTCTTCTTATCCGTATACCTCAGGATTTGTTTGTTAAAAAAATTTTTATACTTGAATTGGGAAAAGGGAAAAAAGAGGTGTTTCTGTGAGTGAAGACAAGTACGAGAAGTTAAAGGGTTACAAATTTCCACCCAACACTTTTGAGGTAACAGGTGACGCAATAAGAGCCTATGCTAAATCAACAGACGACCTGAAACCAGAGTATATTGATCCCGACGATTCTAAAATAATTGCCCCTCCCTCATTTCTGTCTGTCATCTTTCTTCCCTCGTTCTACACGGCAGGTGCACTCGCCGAGGAAGGGATAATAAAAGACTTGACCAAGCTTCTTCACGGCGGTCAGAGATACGAGTACTATGAACCAATAAGGCCCGGCGACATTCTTGAATCCCAAGCAGAAGTGGTAGATATTTACGTTAAGAATAACATGTTATTTCTAATATTCGATATACCGATAAAAAAGCAGGACGGCACCCTAGTGGGAAAAGTAATAACAACCGCCATAATAAGGCCCGGAGGATTCTAATCAAAGGAAAAGTGGGCAACCTAGAGTAACCCTATTCAAAAAATAATGTAAAATAAAAATATGAGTCGCGGCAGCTTCGTGTTGCTGTGCTTTCTATTTCTGACGAGTGTAAGGATTCTTCCACTTGTCTCGATAAGCAAATTCTTCCATATTTTTCCTCGATGTCGGATTCGGTATTAATTTTGGATATCCGACTCCAATCATTGCTATTATCGTTACGTTTTTAGGTATCTCCAATATACTCTTGATTTCTTCTTCATTGAATGCTCCTATCCAGCAGGTTCCGAGTCCCTGTGTTTGGGCTGTGAGTACCATGTGTTCAAGAGCTATCCCCAGATCAACTGGGTACCATTTTGGTGATAGTTTAGGTTCTGCGGTTCCCACTATTATTACTCCTGCTTTGGAGAGAAAATGCATCGAAGCTTTTGCTATTTTTCGAATTTTTTCTCTGTCCCAAACAACCACGAATCTACAGGGCTGCCTGTTTGCAGCTGAGGGGGCAAGTCTTCCGGACTCAATAATAGAATATACGACTTCCTCGCTCGGAATCTCACCCGTATAATTTCTAACACTTCTTCTTTCCTCTATAGCTTTCGAAACGTCCATAACTCCCACCAGACTCAAGTTTTGAATACTAATTCCAATTTGTATTATTAAACCTTCTGAAGAATTAGAGAAAAAATTGAAATAAATTGTTAAATAAAAGGATATAAAAAATTTAAGAGAGAACACAGCTTCGATTTCAATAGATCTTTTTTTATTTAGAATAGGGGGGTATCCCACTCGTCTCTGAAGGCTATTTCTTCCAGCTTTTTTCTTGGTTTAGGATCCGGTATCGTTTTCGGGTATCCTACCAACAGCATGGCCAATATGGTTAAGTCTTTGGAGGGGATCTTTAGAATTTTCTTAACTTCCTCCTCTTCAAAAGTGCCCACCCAGCAGGTCCCGAGTCCCTGTGACTGTGCTGTGAGTACCATGTGTTCAAGAGCTATCCCTAGATCAACGGGGTACCATTCGGGTGATGTGCCATAGTTCGCTACTCCCACTATTACTACAGGTGCATTCTCGACATAGGGTTGCGTAACTTTGGCTAAATTTTTTATTTTTTCTTTGTCCCACACTACACCGAATATCCAAGGCTGCCGGTTTATCGACGAGGGGGCAAGTCTTGCAGATTCCAGCATGGTAAGTATTTGCTCCTCGCTTGGAACTTGGTCGGTAAACTCTCTTATGGTTCTTCTCTCTTTTATAGCCTTTAATACATCCATAACTCCCACCAGCTTTGATTTTTGAGGTCTGATTGTTATTGATACTTAAATGTTTTTTGGAAAGGATAGGAAGATTATCTTTTCATCCTTTTTTATAGGAAATGGCATACGGCTCCTTCTGCATTTTATCTGTCACTTCCACATCCATATCTAAATTGAGTTCTTTGTGGAGTGCGCTCAGTGCTGAGAGGCAGGCGTGTTGGCAGGGTAGTGCATCGCCTGTTCTACGGTCTATTTTCCTTCAGCAACTAATCTCCCGGGCATTTTGGTATTGTGAGGTCTATGAGTTGGCATTGTTTCCATAGAAGTAGATTTTCACCATTGACAAATACTGGTATCTTCCCATCCAATGAAAAAAATATTTTTAACGTTTAAGAATTAGTAAGTGATGAAGTAGATAAAATTTGTCATTAAACATCATCAAAAGCAGATGGAAATTCAACTATTCCGCTAACTCCCTCTAAAGCGCCTGGTTCAAGTTCGATTATTAAAAATGCTTCGTTAGGAACTTCGAAAGGTGGATTTATTCCAAACAAAGATGCGGGCTTGAATCCAAACCTTGGATAATAGTTAGGATGTCCGACTACAATTATAATACTGTGATTTAATCTTTTACACTCCTTGAGCCCTTCTCTTACAAGCATGGAACCAATTCCTTGGTTTTGGTATTCTTTTCTAACAGCTAGGGGCGCGAGGATTAGAGCGGGAACTGTTTTTTTCGATTTAATAATTATCGGACTAAAAAGGATGTGCCCAACAATCTTGCTATCGATAAGCGCTACGAGGGAAAGTTCGGGGATGAACTCTTTAGATGAACGTATGTTTTCTACCAGTCGTGACTCGTTTTCTCGTTCGAAGGCGTTGCGGTTCACGGCTGAAATTTCATCATAATCCTCAAAAATTTCTGAACGAATAATAATCATAATTATTAAAACAGTTAAAAGGCCTTATATAATTTTTACTTTTTTAAAGCGACAAACCAATTACATCACTTATTTAAATTTTATTTTGAACTTCGGATCCATTTATTTTAAAGCATCACAAATCAAATCCACATTAGAACATAATCGTTCAATATTGCTTTTACATTGAAACTAGATAATTCGGTCTAAGAAAATTTATTAACTTCCACTCATTATCTTTTAACAAAATTTTTGGGAGGGCTATTCTTGAGTTTCAAATGTAAGGCATGTGGGAAGACGTTCAAAACCCAAGATGAATTAAAAAAACATGCGGAAAAAGCACACAAGAAAAAGTAGGGGAGAAATACTTGTACACTATTTAATAAACAATATCTCTCTTTTTTTGAATTGTATAATTTTTACTTGACTTGACTCTTTGGATTGGAGAAGATTAAAGAAGCCTCTATTTTTTTCAGGTAATTTCGATTTTTTCTCCCTGCAAAGGAATTTTTACCTTCACATGCTTTTCTGATTGAATCTCCTTGGCTAAAGCTAAAGACTTTGGGTAGTCTCCGTGGACGAGAAATACTTCTTTTATTTCTCTAATTTTTTTAACCCAATTGAGGAGATCTGCCTTATCTGCATGGGCGCTTAGTCCTTGAAGGGATGCCACCATAATTTTTACAGGGTAACTCTTGGCGTATATTTTCACTTTTTTCATACCTTTAACAAGTTTTCTTCCCAGCGTTCCTCTGGCTTGGTACCCTGCGAATAGGAGTATAGATTCGGGGTCGGTTACATGATGCTCAAGGTGATTTTTTATTCTTCCACCAGTGCACATTCCCGAAGCTGCTATTATGATACTACTTTCCCTTTTATTTGAGACCTCTAATGACTCCTCTTCCTCTCTAACATATTTCAGTCCTTTGAATGTTAGGGGATTGTCTCCAGATTTGAGGAGGTCGTTGAACTCTTTATCATAGCACTCTGGGTGCCTGTTGAAGATTTCCGTAGCATCAACAGCCAACGGTGAATCCACGTATACTGGGATTACGGGAATCTGATTTTGTTCCACAAGGTGGTTAAGAATGTAAATTATGGTCTGGGTTCGTCCCACTGAGAAGGCAGGAATTAGTAACTTGCTTCCCCTTCTGTAAACCTTGAGAATCATACTCTTAACCTGGTTTATTGTGGGAGGGAAGGACGGGTGCCTTTTTGAACCATAGGTCGACTCAAGTATAAGATAATCGGCGGAGTCTATGGTTGAAGGGTCACGAAGGATAGGCATTCCCGGTCTTCCGACATCCCCACTATAAACAATTTTTATACCGTCAGCCCAGATTTCCATTATGGATGAGCCCAAAATGTGCCCAGCGTCCCTAAAAACTACCTCAACTCCATCAAGCCTTACTACACTATCGTAGTCAACTCCACAGAACAGCTTAGTGCACATTGCAACGTCGTTTTCATCGAAGAGGGGTTCAAGGGGTGGCAAACCCTTGTTCTTTCTATGAGTGTTCTCTCTTTGAGTATCGGCTTCCTCAATTTTTGCAGAGTCTCTAAGGAGGAGGGAGCAGAGATCAACTGTTGCATGGGTGGCGTATATTTTGCCCCTAAACCCCTGTTTGTATAGGAGGGGAAGTCTCCCGCAATGATCTATGTGGCCGTGAGATACAAGCACATAGTCTATGTCTTTAGAATCAAAAGGAAAAGAGTTGTTCTTCTCATCGAGTTCTTTATTTCCTTGGAAAAGTCCACAGTCCAGAAGTATCCGGGAACCATCTGTATCTAAGAGGTGAAGGGAACCTGTAACCGTTCTTGCAGCACCAATAAACTGTAACCTCAAAAAATCAACCTCAACACAGAAAACTATGATAATATATGCGAAGAAACTAATCTAAACTTTCCTACCTAATATATAAATCTTAAAAAATAGGTTGAAGTTAAAGAGATAATTTATAAATAGATGTTCACAATTTCTGGTTAAGAAGGATGTCATTATCCTTTAAATTTTTATTATTGAACATTTTGAGTTGTTGCTAATGGCCGGATATCCTGAGAGCATCCATTTTTCATAGTCTGCTTCGCTTATCCCGGG
>DXJA01000446.1 GCA_019056875.1 Candidatus Jordarchaeum madagascarense | reverse complement strand
TATATATGTTAATCGAAACTAAAAATAAAATTAATCGTTATCAAATGAGAAAGGTCCACTTTGGAATATTAATGTTAAAAAAAGAGAGGAGAGTAATTTTTGGGAGGGAGTGACTTTAGGTTTTTCTCTCTTTCTGTGCTATTTCTACTGCTTCGGCTTTTAGAATTTTTTTGTCTATCTTGGCAACTCGAGTAAGGGGTAGATTGTCTTTAAAGATGAAGCGTCTCGGAACCTTGTAATCCGCCATTCCTTTCTTACAATACTTTTCGAGTTCTTCTGCTGTGGGCTTTTTATCCACCCACGGGTTTGGGCGTATAATAGCCCAAGGAACCTCGGTGTAACTGGAATCCGGTACTCCCACAACCGCAGCCTGAACTACTCCTGGATACTTGGTGAGGTAGTCTTCTATCTCCTGTGGGTAAATGTTGTAGGCTGCGTATCTGATGATTTCCTTTTTCCTACCTGTGAGAATGAGGTAACCGTCTGGTCGCAGGTAGCCTACGTCTCCGGTGAGTAGCCAGCCGTCTTTGGTTAGTGTCTTTGCTGTTTCTTCGGGATTGTTAAAGTAACCGGCCATGTTGCAGTCTCCTTTGACTGCGACTTCTCCGATTTTACCCTGTTTTAATTCTTTTTTGGGATTATCTACGTCCACGATTTTTATCTTGTAACCTCTGGCTGCTTTGCCCACGGTGTGGCATAGGTTGTCGAATGTGTCGTCCACTTTGGTCCATGTTGCGAAACCCGAGGTTTCCGTTAAGCCATATCCTGTTGCCACGTGGCCCTCTCCAATTTTTTGTAGCCGTTCTACTAGGTCCTTGGTTGGTGGTTCGCCGGCTATTATGCAGAGTCTAACCGAGGAGAAGTCATAGTCGTCAAAGTTGGGTAGTATAAATTCTAACTGAAACATGGTTGGTATTTGACCCCAGAGGGTGACCTTTTCGTTCTGGACGGTGTCCAGAGTGTCGGTGGGATTGAAATGGTCTAGAATAACGGTTGTCGCCGGGCCAAGGATGGCGGTGGATGCGATTTCACAGGATCCAGCAACGTGTGATGGCGTGAAGTGCATCAGCACGCGGTCATCGGGGGTGGCTCCACAGATTTTGATTTCGTTCGAACACATAGAGGCTATGCTCTTGTTGGTTAGAAGTGTTGCTTTGGGAGGACCAGTGGTGCCAGTGGTGAAAATGATAAGGATGGGGTCTTCTACGCGTATTGCCTTTTTTCTTTTCTCCAGCTCCTTGTCTAGTTTGTCTAGAGGGTCTTTAAGCAGACTTTCCACGGTAACCGCTTTGGGGATTGTTGATTCTCCGATGCTGATGTAGTGTTTGACGTTATTTTTGAATTCGGGTAGCATCTCTTTTACCTGTTCCTCAAAGTCGGATTTCGTGGATTCCTGAAAGGGTTGATATATGAACACGTTTGGTTGTGCAATGGTGTTGGTGTAGCTTAGCTCGGTTTTTTTGAATCGGGTGTCCAGGGGGGTTATTATGGCTCCTATCTTCGCGGTGGCCATGAAGAATAGCAAGAATTCCGGTATGGGAGGAATAAAAGCGGAGACTCGGTCCCCCTTCTTTACCCCCCTTTTTATGAGGTGCTTCGCTAATACGTCGGAGATCTCGTCCAATTCCCTGTAGGTTCCGCTCTTGCCAAGATACCTATAGGCTTCAAGATCAGGAAACTCTTTGGAATTTTTCTCTAAACATCTCCACATGATTCTCTCTTCCAAGAAGGTTTTCCTCCTATACTTTCCTTTTTTTCTAAAATTGGGTAAAATCTGTATACAATTGTTCTTGATAAAAAAATGGGTGAACTCCTTAATAAATGATTTACGAATATAAAAATAGAAGTTGCGGGATTCCTTTTATATTTAAACCAATGCGGTCTACTTTATTACCAAGTGTGCTTTTAAAAATGAATAATCAATGCTTTGTACTTGTTTTAGTAATTTATTTTGGTGCCCAGTAGCATTTTTTGGGTGACAGGATTTTTCCTTCTTTTTTCAAGTATAGCGTTATCTCGTATAGGGATACTAAAAACCCGTATCAAACTACAAAAAGCTTCCCTTACAATCGAGCGAAACTACATCGCCTATAATACTTGCGTGTTAATCTTTAAATAGCGTGGGTTCATCGTTATTAGTGGCGGTTTTTTATGGAGGAAATCGTAGTAGACCCAAAGATAATGGCTGGAAAGCCAATAATTAAGGGCACAAGAATTCCAGTAGATGCCATCTTAAAGAGGGTTGTTGATGGGATGACCATTGAGGAGATACTTGAGGAGTATCCGAACCTAACAAGGGAGAAAGTGAGGGCTGCACTAGAATATGCAGAGAAATAGTTAGGGGAGAAGACATAATACCAATCGTGAAGGGTGAGCATGAAACTTCTAGTGGATGAGAGCACAGGCAAAAAGCTAGCAAAACTCCTAGCTACCAGTTATGATGTTCTCTTCATCGGCGATATTCTAAAGAGTGTTACAGATGAAGAAGTTTTAGAATTCGCAGAAAGGGAAGGGCAAATTCTGATAACCGACGATAAAGATTTTGGAAAACTTGTTTTTGTGGTTGAATATCTCTATATTTTTTTCAAATTCTTTGATTTTAGACTCTTTATACTGCTCCAAGAATTTTATATTCAGCTCAATTATGTCTATTTTTCCTTCTATAATCTTTCTATCTACCTCCAAAAGACTCCCCCTTAGTATGAGGTTATTATTCGTCGTCTTCTTATTCTATCATATTCTTCATATAAGGGTTTGAAATCTAGGTAGCCTTTTGTTATATTAGTTTCGAACTCTACCCTTTTCTCCTCATCTCTGCAAAAAACCACTTTTCCTTCCTTGATCACTTGGTAAACAAACCTTACCGACTGACCATTCAGTATTCTAACGTCAACCTCACGTTTCAAGTTCAGCTTTTTTTCCAACTCATTAGCAATTATAGCAGGATATAGAGGGTCGGGTTCAAACTCTTTCCTTAGAACGAGCCCCAGATCTATATCGCTCACCTCATCTGCGTACCCCTTTACTATTGAGCCGTAAATGTAGGCTACTATAACCTCTTTGTGAGTGACCAAGACCTCTGCAATAATGGTTGAAACATCCATTTGAATCATCTATAGAATTATTTTATTTT
>DXJA01000445.1 GCA_019056875.1 Candidatus Jordarchaeum madagascarense | reverse complement strand
ATATTAAGTTGTTGGGCTTTTCAAAATATAAAACAAAACATTAGATAATTTTGTTCTTTGGATATTCTTATAAGGTTTTTATCTTGCACCTGATATCAAATCTATTTTTGTAATAATCCCTACGATTTCACCTTTTTCTATTACTAAAATAGCTGAGTTACCGCTTACAAGTAATTGATTTACAACTTCTATCTTAGTTGAAGGACTGACGCTGGGAAAAGCTTCCTCCATTATTTCTTCTACCCTTTTTTGGAAAATTTGTTGCCCTTTGGACAGGTGTTGAACTATAGTTTGATCATTTATACTTCCTACTGGGCGTCCCTGTTTAATAACTGGAAGCTGGGAAATATCCTTGTTCCGCATTAATTCGGTGGCTTCAAGAACCTGCGCATCTGAATTGATTGTTATTACTGGAGAAAACATTATGTCTTTTGCTGTTGTAGATTCCTTATTTGCTGCCTGCATAGCATTCAGAATTTTTTGTAGTGTAGATAAGCGGGGATCTACTGAACCGCTTTCAATCCTAGCTATGAGGGATTGACTTACACCCGCCTTTTCTGCCAATTCAGTTTGAGTTAAACCCACTTTTTTTCTTAGCTTTTTAACATCTTCTGCGGTTGGAAGTCGAAACAAAATAACCCACCTAACCCAAAAAATAATTCTAGAAATACTTAGAATATTACCCTTAAGAATATTACTCATAAGAATATTACTCATAATTTATGAAACCCATTAAACATATTTTTACAATTAAAAAAAGGGATTTGCTATACTCCGCAAAATAAAAGAAGATTTAGCGGACTAATAGCAGAGAAAAATTATATAATACTAGCAACTGCACCAAAAGTGGAGAACAGAAGAAAAAAGTGAAAGAAAATCAAATGGTTGATTTTATTGAAAGCTTCCTGCGAAATTAATTGCAGCGGTATTGTACAAGGAGTTGGCATGAGACCTTTTGTTTACAGAATCGCTGTTAAGTGGGAACTAACCGGATATGTTCTTAATCTTGGTGATGCAGGTGTCCGCATCGTAGTTGAAGGTGAAAGAACCGCAATAGACAATTTTGTTCAAGACTTGAAAAAGGAAAAACCGCCAATGGCTAGATATGAAAATATAAATGTAAATTGTAAACCCTACCAAGGACGCTTTGAAAATTTTAGTATCAGAAGGAGCTCAAAGGAAATCATTTTAAAAAGCTCCTACACACCCCCCGATATATCAATCTGCGATAAATGCCTAAACGACATCCTAAATCCCGCAGACCGCCATTACAACTATGCCTTCACATGCTGCGCAGACTGCGGACCCAGGTTCACATCAATCATCGAGTTACCCTATGATAGAATGAGAACCACTATGAACAAATTCCCACTGTGCATAGACTGTGAAAAAGAATACAAAAATCCCTTGGATAGAAGATATCACGCGCAAGGTATTTGCTGCCCAGTGTGTGGACCAAAATTAACACTTCATAACCGAAATGGTGATCAAATCGATTGTGAGCATCCAATAAAAGAAACCGCAAACCTGATTGAGGAGGGAAAGATTCTAGCAATAAAAGGAATCGGAGGCACACATCTCGCCACTCTCACAACCAACAATGAATGCGTACTAGAATTACGTAAGAGAAAAAGAGAAAGGAAATACAAACCATTTGCAATAATGTCACTAAACATGGACAAAGTTCGAGAATACGCTATAGTAAATGAATACGAAGAAGAAACAATTA
The DNA here is from genome assembly GCA_019056875.1 of Candidatus Jordarchaeum madagascarense. Classification (GTDB taxonomy): domain Archaea; phylum Asgardarchaeota; class Jordiarchaeia; order Jordiarchaeales; family Jordiarchaeaceae; genus Jordiarchaeum; species Jordiarchaeum madagascariense. The sequence continues at coordinate 4,492 of DXJA01000445.1, read as the reverse complement.
CTTCATTTAGACGCCCAATAGTTTTACTCAAAAAATCCGAGAATTGTAGTCTATCTGAGTGGGTAAGTCCTGGACTCCACAACGTTGGTGTAATGCTTCCATACTCCGCACTCCACTACCTACTTCTGCGGCAAATCGATGACCCAGCAATTGTAATGACGAGCGGTAACTCAACAGGCAATCCTATGGCCATATCAAACAATGAAATAATTTCACAGCTAGGACATTTGGCTGATTATTTCTTACTGCATAACAGAGAAATCTACCAAAGAACCGATGATTCGGTTCTAAGAATAATTGACGGAGAATCGAAAATAATCCGCAGATCTCGAGGCTATGTTCCGGAACCAATAGACATAATGATTGAACATAAAGGAAAAGGAATTTTAGCAGTAGGCCCAGAATTAACAGCTACCATAACTATAATGAAAAAGAACAGATGTTTCCCGAGTCAACACATAGGAGACTTATCAGGAAACCTAGAAACCATCGAATTTCACAAAAGCATAGTTAATCAAATGATGAAACTAACCTTGGTAGAGCCAGACGTAGTTGCCTGTGATTTGCATCCAGACTTCTACACCACAAGATACGCAGAGGAATTCGCTGACACTCACAATATAGAACTTGTAAGGGTTCAACACCACCATGCACATGCAGCAAAACTAATGGCAGAAAACAACATCAAAGAACCAATAATATGCATAACAAGCGACGGCGTGGGATATGGACAAGACGGAACAATATGGGGCGGCGAAATCCTGCTATCCTCATTCAAATCAATAGAAAGATTAGCACACCTAAAACCGCAACCCATGCCCGGAGGAGACGTTAGCACCAAATATCCCACACGCATGCTAACCGCGATACTCAGCCAAGCAATACCTGAAGACGAGCTCAGAGAAATACTAACAAGAAACTATCTAGACGGGTTCAAATACGGCCAACAAGAAATGGAAGTAGTCTTCAAACTGCTAAGAAAAAAAGACTACATCACAACCACAAGCTCCGGAAGAGTCCTAGACGCCATCTCAGCCCTGCTAAAAATATGCCAAGAAGAAACATATCAGGGAGAACCAGCCATAAGACTCGAATCAATAGCTACAAAGGGTAATGGCACCATAAAAATCACCCCAGAAATAAATAAACACAACGGAAAATATATATTCAACACCACAAAACTACTAAACGACATAATAGAAAACCTAAACCAACACAAAATCCAAGACCTAGCAGCATCAGGCCAAAGAGCATTCGCAGAAGGACTAGCACAAATGGCAATAAAAACAGCGGAAGAAACCGGAATAAAAAACATAGGATTCACCGGTGGAGTAGCATACAATGAAGCCATAAACAAAACAATAAACAAAATAGTAAAAGAAAACAAACTAAAATTCATACAACACCAAAAAATTCCCCCAGGAGACGCAGGCATCAGTATCGGACAAGCCATCATCGCAGCAGCAAGATAAAAAGACATCAAAAAAAGACATCTTTTAAAGATATCACACTTAAAAGAAGGGGAGAAATAAATGTTATCAAAAAATACACGCGGTTCAGAAAAACAGGACATCGAAAAAGTAAGAGAATATGTTGGAAACATATTAGAAGACCCTATAGTTAACAAACTTCTAAGCTCATCAAACATCACAACTGTTCAATTTGAAACTCTGCTGATAAACTTCCTACTAGATGAAGCCGCCGGAAAACCTGTAAAATACAATATTAAAGGATTCCTAAGATCGCCCAGCAAAAAACGCAAATTCCGCCCATCATTAAAAACAAAAGGAGTCACACGTGGCGCATTCAGAAGAGTCTTAGGACAGGCCTGCGCCAACATAATAAAATCAATATATTCTCTTGTACTACTAGGCTACGTGGGCATACTAGATAGCCCTAGCCTACACACCTACCTCGACATGTCCAACATCATAAGCAACTATATGGAACAAATGGAATTAAGCTATGGAAAGGATCAAAGCCAAGAAAAGAAAGCAGCACTAAAGATACTAGAAAAAAACCTGTTAGACATGATACAAAAATACGCGGATCCCTTCTTTTTAGCTGGACGCAGCGAATAAAAGAGTTATTTCAACTTCTCCTTCAGAGCCGATCATAAGTCTTTTTCAAAACCATTCTAAGCAACGCTATCTTCATCCTTTAACAGTAGTGATTAGGGGTATTCCATAACTTCTCATCTCTGCTCCAAAAGCATGTATCGCTAATTCGCTAAATTAAAAAAAATCCATAAATTAAATAAATATACGAATAATTATGATATCACAAAAAGATAGCTAAAAATGACATCAAAATTTAGAATAACAAGGAGTATCTACAAAACACGGGTTGGGTTCCTTTTCCTTCTCTAACAAATTATAAATGTTGTTGGTATCAAACGATCTATTACTTTTTAGCTAGACTCTGACTTTGCTCATCTAACAACTCATAGAACTTAAGAGAACTAAGTTCATCTTTAGAAAATTCCTTTTCCATTTTCTCAAGAATAGCTATCCTGCAAAAAACAGTGGCACCCCTTTCCCCAAATCTTTCTTTTAAAAGATCCAAATACTTACTAGGCATTCTCACATTAAAATTCGTATTAAGCAGAGTTACAGGATCCTTCCTAGTATAACGATAGATGACTTTCTCAACAACCTTAACTCCATCAGACTCATACACACGTTCAACCGCTGTTTCACTTTTACCTCTTTCATCAGTAATGTAAGAATCAGAGACTTCTTCTATCTTTTCTTTCAGAGCTTCCTGCTCCCGTGCTTTTTCAGCAATTTTGGTAAGTCTAGGCAAGATATCAACTCCCGAAACCTTTGTCCCGATATCATTTATAAGATATCAATTCTTGATAATCCTTTTAAGATATCTTTTATAAAGTTTCTTATTAAGATATCCTTTCATGATGTCATTTACATCAATCTATTAGCTTTTCAACGGGAGGCAATGCCTCGATTATTTCTTTAGTAATTTTTTCGCTTCGACCCTCTTTAAAATTTGAAGCTGCTATAAACACACTTTGGTTACAAAGCAAGCGTATATCGCGTCCGACGCCATGTGCCTTCTCTGTTAAGACAGGAATAGTATCTTCCTCAAAAGGATAAATTTTAAAATTACTCTCATCAAAGCTTCCCAGTTTTCCACTTGCCCAGTATAGTCTTCTTCCGACAAATTCTTTGACCTTTTTTTCATCTAACCTTTCAAGTTCAATTTCCCAGCAACGGTCGTAAAGATGAGGGACGCCCGCCTTTAATCCTAAGGCATGGGTTCTGGTTCCCGTAAGTATCAGCATACATATCATCTGGTCCCTGCTTTCAGGGTTCAGGGCACTTTCCTTTAACTCGTTTAACTTTTCCTTGGATAGTTGATAACCCGCAGAACCAGCACATTTTTTAAAATCAGATTCATCGTTCAAAAGATAATTATTAGCATCCTTCTGAGTTAAATCACCCAGCTCCTTAATCTTAATAAAAACCTCTGAATCATTATCACCAAAATCATCAATAAAAATCAAAGTGGTCTGGTTCGTCAAAAGAAAACGCACCATAATATCCTGCTTAATCAACATGTAAATATCCTCAGCGCTCATCCTACTTTTGTACTTAACACCCAACTTTTGAGCTATAACCTCTCCCATCTGACGCACAAACAACTTACTCTGATTCACCACTATAGTATGAAACGAGTACTCTGGATCCCCTTGTCTTGCTAAATGAACAAGATCATTAAAAATCAACTCCAAAAGCATGGTCTTACCCATACCAGGCTCCTCACTCGTAATAAGGAGATGCCTTTCCTTGGCCTTTATATAATCATCAATCTCCAAAATCACATCGGTAGAAGCAACAAAAAGCTCGGGATCACTCAAACGAACCTTAGAAAAAGGATTCCACTTCCAACCAACATTTGCATAATAAGCATTCCTAGCCTCAGCCACAGAAGGATAAAGCTTACCAACCACACCAAATTTTTCTTCCAAGAACATCACCTCTAAATTAAACAAATCTACGCAATGAAGAAAGGCAAACGCCCTCATGCAAGACGTCAATCATTATTTAAATAAGTAAATTAAATAACTTCAGGTTAACCGCGTTAAACGTCATCGAGCAATTATTTTATTATTACTTATGATTATAAAGATATCGAAATCAGATACTAATTTCAAAAAAAGATATCAAAAACAGATATCAAAACGTTGGGGGAATAAAAAGCACATATAATAACCAATGAAAAAAGAAATATCAATCAAAGAATAGCAAATATAATATCAAATAATAGAGAACAGGAAAATATAATCACATAAGTTTATTGCCACATATAACTGTAAATTTGAAAGAATTATATAGAAAAAAATGCAAAATGTTTACAAAAGTGTATACATAGGGGCACACCAACCAAAACCATCTAAAAACTAGCTCCTTTATAAAGGGGGTAATATCTAGATACTCCGGATATACTAAAAATCACATAAAAACTTCTATTT
>DXJA01000444.1 GCA_019056875.1 Candidatus Jordarchaeum madagascarense | reverse complement strand
TAATATATTAAAAGTATCTAAAAATATGGTGATTTATTTATGAGCCAACAGGACAATGAAAATTTACTTTGTCCCGACTGTTCAAGTACATTAGTATTACACTCGGGTGAATTTGTGTGTAGCAACTGTGGTTTAGTTGTTTCTAAGCAATATTTAGCTCCCGTTTTCAAAATTAGTCAAGAAAATCTTTCAACTAACCAATATAAACACAATTTAGCGTTAGGGAATAGAATGCATATAGTTGATGGAATGGGTAGTTATATTGATTTTCAGCGTACTCCCTATTTTTATGACGGCCAAGGTATACCACTTTCTTCAGATAAACAGGCGTTATATAGAAAACTAAAATTTAGATACAGTCTACGTTTGAGGATCGATAGGAGAGAATCGGATTACCGGGCTTTAAAGTCATTAAATCACGTTGCTTCTATGCTTCAAATTTCGGTTTCTATAAGAGATAGAGCTGCATATCTTTATCAAAAAGCTGTCAAAAAAATTGACAAAAAAATTTCAAACCATATAGTTCTCATAACTGCTTGTCTCTTTTTTGCTATTAGAGAATACAAGGAATTAGCACCAGTGACAATACAAGAAGTAACTCAGAGCTTCAAGAAACTTGGCCACAGAATAAGTGTAAAAAAAGTAATTAAAACAGCGCTTGAATTAAGATCATTATTCATCAATAAACATCCCGAAATTAGGAAGAGTGAAGATTATCTGCCTAGAATAATATCTGATATAATGTCTTCACCAATTATTGAGCATCGTCTGAAAGAAAGAGGCTTCAATATTGAAGATTATAGAAGTTTATTGACACAAAAAAGTCATTATATATTAAATAATATTGATAATATCAAACGTGGTGGAAGAAACCCGTATATTTTTGCGGTGTCTACAGTTTATTGCGCAGACCGTATACTATCCAAGAAAATAGAGCGGAAACCAATTTTAACACAAAAAATTTTAGCTAAAATAACCAAAGTCGCGGAGTATAGCATTAGAGACCATTACACAAGCGTATTAAAACCAATGATAATAATTAGATAACCAATTAATAATAAGCTAAAGCTCTGTTATTTTAGGAGTTTTTAAAGATATTAATTGATTAGAAAACTACGTGATACCTACTTTGGTAAAATTAATTTTATGGTTTATTTTAATCTAATTGTTTCAAGATTTTGAGGTGCTCTAGTTTCAATTTTAAATACTTTATGGGCGGTACTCGCTAGGCTAATACATTTTGAGTTTTCACCATGACAGGTGATTATCCTTTCGGGTTTGGGAGAAAGTTTTCTAAGATAGTCTAGTATTTGTCTCCTATCGCTATGACCTGAGAAACCATCAACAGATTTAATATCTATTTCCACATTGACCATTTCTGTTTTCCCCTCTTTTGTTTTCATAGGTATCTCTTTCCAACCTTTTTGTACCCTTCGTCCGAGTGTTCCTTCCACTTGGTATGAAACGAACAACAGAGTATTTTTTGGATCGGGAGCCATTAATTGGAAGTATTCTACGCTGGGCCCCCCACTTAACATTCCTGAAGTTGCCATTATTATACAAGGATCTCCTTCGATTATATCCGGTCTTGAACTAGCTCCCTCTACTTGTTGGAAAAAGTCTGCCAGAAAAGGATTGCTTCCTTGATGGAAAATTCTCTCACGTAACTCTTTTGACAAGTATTCTGGATGAGTTGTGTGGATAGCCGTCGCTTCACTTATCATACCATCTATATACACTGGGACTTCGCGCAGCATCCTTTTTCTCATATACTCTTCCAATACTAGCATAAGCTCTTGTGCCCTACCTACTGCTAGAACAGGAATAAGGATTTTACCATCTCTAGATAGAGTTGCGTTTATTATCTCTACCAAGTCTCTTTCTGCCCTTTTTCGTGAAGGCATGATATCGCTGGATGCTCCATAAGTACTTTCAATTATAATTGTTTCAAGTCTTGGAAATGTAAAACTTGCAGCTTCTAATAGGTGTGATTTCGAAAATTTAAAATCACCAGTATATGCAATGTTATATAGACCATCCCCTATGTGTAAATGTACAATTGCTGACCCAAGTATGTGACCCGCATTATGAAGAGTAAGCCGCATATCTGGAGCGACGTCTGTTACTTCACCATAATCTAGAGGGATAGTGTGCAGAATTGATTTTCTAACATCTTTCTGACTATAAGGGAGCAGTTTTCCTTCTCGTTCTGCAACATCCAGATAATCTAATTGTAGGAGCGTCATTAAGTTTAGTGTAGCTCTAGTACAATAGACAGGGCCTTCATAACCATATTTGTATAAAAAGGGTAAAAATCCGCTGTGATCCAAGTGAGAATATGTAATAATAACTGCATCTAAATTCTCCAAATCGAATTCAGGCAAATCTATGCGTGGAAATGCCTGCATTGAAACTCCTACATTAACACCGCAATCAATTAAAACAGAGCTTTCAGCTGTTTGTACGAGAATCGCGGTTCTTCCGACTTCTCTAAAGCCACCCAAGGAAGTTATACGCAACCACCCATCTTTAACTAATAACGGACGATGTATTCTTCTTCCAATATTTCTCAGAATTTGCTTTCTTGACACAC
>DXJA01000443.1 GCA_019056875.1 Candidatus Jordarchaeum madagascarense | reverse complement strand
TTTAACTCATCAAACAATGTAAGTTACTAAATAAACTTTAGAATTTTAGTAACTACGCTTATTTTCGGTAACTCTTCTTCATAATTCTTTTTAAGAAGTTTAAGGTTTTGCTTTTTTCTGGAGAATCAAAGATTTAATTTAGAGAATTGTGATAAGGGAATATTGATCAGTGATAGTGTTTTAAGATTCTTGAAATTTCTGGTTGGAGGATTTTAAATGGATAAACCAAATTTGTTTGTTACCTATGATATTAGGAACAGGAGAGAGTCTAAGGAAGAGGTTTTATGGGTTTTAGGAAAAGTGGGAGAGGAGGAACCGCGTTTCTTAAGTTCACGGGCTAGGGGAATTTTTCTAATCCTCATATCCCGGGAGTCCAGGGAAATAACCAAAAAGCTCGTAAATCTTTGTAAAGAGGCGCCTGATGAATTTTGGTACACGTATAACTACATACCCATTGACGTTTGGTGTTCCTCAGAGCTCGACGAAATGGAAGAAAATGTGAAAAGACTCGCAGAAGGCATCAAGGAGGAGGAAACCTGGAGGATGACTGTGAACAAACGATTTTACAACCAGTATCACACCATGGAGATTATAGAAGCCCTAGCAAAGGACATAAACTGGGGAAAGGTAGACCTGAAAAATCCACAGAAGGTTATACAAATAGAAATCATAGGAAAGCAGGCAGGTATATCACTGCTAGAACCAAGTGATATTTTTTCAGTGAGCAAAGTAAAAAGTGAGATTTAATAAAAACCGTGCGCCTAACTCTAAAAAAAGAGCCTTATCTGCATGGTTAAGAGGAAATATTTCCATATTTCTGATTGTAGGCAAATTACTAAGATTCCCCCATTGAGTCTTTCTTAATCATCTTCCCGTGTTCTAAATTGAAAAATTTAGGGAAAAGAGTTGATTTCACTCGATAGTAATTTTTGGCAATTTGAAATGTAAGTAACTTGAAAAATAAAAAAAGTAGAAAAAGAAGATTGGTTTTAATACACTGCTTTGCAACACGGCTAGAAGCCCAGTTTCTCGATGTCAAACCAATCTGGGAACCACTTGTAGTGGTCAAGCGGGTACGCTTTCCTTATTCCGTCGTAGTTCGCCTTCGCCATCATCACGTTTCCACGCCGGTCCTTGAATGTAACTATTAGACCCTTTTGCTCCAAATTAGCCCAGAGCTCAAGGATTTTATCCTTTCCAAGACCAGTTTCTTTCTCAACGTCGTCCACCGTCATGTAGAGTCCCGGGTTACACCTGTAGTCTTCCGCCAAGATTTTAAGCATCACATCCTCAGTTATCTGCTTACCATTCCAGTTTCCCGGTCCAATATTTAATGTAGGAGTCTCCAATTTGTCATTCCATCGCAGCCGGTAAGGCCAATCCAAATAGGCTAAAGTGCCCATACGGTAGATAACCAACTTCTGAACTTCGTTTGTGCCTGCAACAATCTGGCCTATCTTACCCTCACGAATCTGTCGCTCCACGGGATAGAATTTGCATAGGCCATCACCACCCATGAGTTGAATGGCGTCAAGACCAATCTCCGTGGCGTAGTCAGTGCTTATCATCTTCGCTATACCTGATTCAATCGCAGCCATCTGACCCATATCCATAATATAAGCCGAGTAAAAAGTTACAAGGCGTGTCATTTGCTGTTTAGTTATCATCTCAGCAATCTTAAACTGAGTATACTCAAAATCGCTTATTCTCGAATTGAACTGCACACGTCTGTTAGTGTAATAGACCACCTGTTTAATAATGTCCTCCAGAGCACCAGAAGCCGCAGCAGCAGCAATCAATCGCTCAAAGTTTAATCCGGTCATCATTATGTTCCAGCCACCTCCGATTGGGCCAATTCTGTTGAAGTCAGTTACTCTAACGTTGTCGAAGTCTAGGTAGCTGTTGGGTAGATTGTCAAATCCAACAAGTGGGTTGACTTTTTCTAGGTGGAATCCGGGGGTGCCTTTTTCCACTACGAAGGTTGTTAGGTGTTGGTTCTTTCTTCTTGTCTCATTGTCTTCGCTTGTTTTTGCGTATACGAGATATCTTTCTGCGGGTCCTGCGGTGGTTGTGAATCTTTTTTTGCCGTTGATTATCCATTCGTCTCCGTCTTTTTCGGCGGTGGTCATTACTGAAGCGGCATCTGAACCTGCGAAGACTTCGGTTATGCAGACTGCTCCCAGTTGGCCTTTGGCCATTTTGGTTAGCCATTCTTGTTTCTGTTCCTCGGTACCGTTGTGTAGTATTTGGTGGAGTCCTCCAATGTAGCTGGTTACTAGGAGGTGCCCGATTGTGTACATTCGGTTTAGCTGTTCGCATGCTATGCAGGCTCCGGAGGCTCCGAGTCCTAGTCCTCCATACTCTTTGGGAATGCCTGCTCCGAAGTATCCTCTCTTTTTCGCGTCTTCTGCTATGCTCATGGGGAAGGTTCTGGTCCAGAATAATTCTTCGGCGCGGGGTATGTTTTCAATGGCGAATTCTTCTAGTTCTTGAGCGAATTTTTTCTGCTCATCTGTCCACCAAGGATAAAATTGCAATCTTAATTCACCTCTATTTTGATGATGTTGTTCACATAATTACTTTAAGCGTTCATACAGAGAGTCTAATTCCTTTTTAAGATTTTTTTAAACTTTATCCAGATTCCCAGTCTTTTTATTAGATTTGTGATTATTTCTCGATTTCATTTTTAAAAGAAGAGTTAATAGGTTAAAATCCTTGGAGGGGGTTCTATAAACTAGAAATTGGATATTTTTGTTCCTAATTCGTTTGTTTCCTTCTTTTTTGGCGTATCATTAGTTCAAAAACTTTATATTCCGTTACCCTATTGCTCTATTAGATATTAATGTAGTATAATACACTTTTATTTAACAAACTACATTAATATAAAAATGTGACGTGAAAATAAGAATAAATTTGAGGTTTAGGAGGACGAAGAATAATGGCTAAAACGTCTGGATATTTAAAAGCAGACGAACTCAAGACATCTCTAGCATCTTTTAAAAACTTAGAATTACAGATAGGGAAAGTTGTTATAGAAGAGGAAGAATGGGAGCCAATGGGACCCACCCCTATGCCCACCCTCGCTAATCTGAGACCGTGGACTGTGGAAAGGCTTCTCAAGAGATACAGACCATACTACGCACCTTTCTGCGACCGCTGTTGCCTATGTACCTATGGTCACTGTGACCTAACCGCGGGTAAGAAGGGAGCGTGTGGAATTACGATTGATGCAACCCAAGGCAGAATAGTTCTCTTAGCTTGCACCATTGGCGCATCAGCACACACCGGACACGCACGGCACTTGCTGCACGAACTTCTTCACAGGTATGGCTCCGACCATCCCATAGATTATGGCAGTGATATTGAGATTGAGGCTCCAGTAACCCGGAACGTGACTGGTATAAGACCTAGAACACTTGGCGACTTGGAAGAGGTTCTTAACTATACTGATACTCAAATAGTTCAGGGAGTTGCCTCTGCTCATACTGGGCAGGAGGGAAGTTTCATCGACTTTGAAGCTAAGGCTATGCATGTTAGCCTGATGGATGCCATTGGAATGGAAGTGGCTGATATGGTACAGATAGCGGCGCTCGGATTTCCAAGGGGTGACTCTGAAGTGCCCTTGGTTAAAGTGGGTCTGGGCTGCATAGATCCAGTAAAGCCTATGATTCTGATTATAGGTCACAACGTTATGCCCAGTGTAGGTGTTATAGACTATCTGAGAGAACACAATCTGGAAGACGTCGTGGAGGTAGGTGGAATCTGCTGCTCCGCAATAGACTACACCCGATACGACCCTGGATACAAGGTTGTAGGCTCAATTGCGCGGCAATTAACCTTTGTCAGATCCGGTGTTCCAGATGTTGTTATGGTAGACGAGCAGTGTATTCGAACAGACAATATTGAGGAAGCGGCCAAGATCAAGGCAGCGTTCATAGCTACAAATGAGAAGAACTGTATGGGTCTGCGTGACAGAACCAACGATCCGGTAGAGGAGATAGTAGAAGACTTGGTGAAATATGCTGTGGCGAGTGAGATTAATGGTGCGCTTATACTAGATGCTGATAAGGCTGGGGAGGTTGCGGTGAGAACCGCTATGAAGCTAGCTCCCCTGAGAAATAAGTTTAAGAATATTCCTTATGAGGAGCAGATTATTGAGCTTGCTAAAGAGTGTACAGGTTGTTATGAATGTGAGAGAGCTTGCCCGAATGATGTGCCTACTACAGAGGCGATTCAGGCTGCTGCGGCGGGTGACTTGACCAAGCTTGCGGCTCTTTACGAGCCCTGTGTTGGTTGCGGTAGGTGCTCAGAAGCTTGTAGTAAAGGTATACCAGTCAAGGAAATGATTGATGCGGCTGCAGATAAGCAGATTAAACAGGATACTTATAATATGCGGGTTGGACGAGGGCCAATAAAAGACACTGAAATTAGGAATGTTGGAGCGCCCATTGTTCTGGGTGAAATTCCAGGTGTGGTAGCTTACGTGGGATGTGCCAATTATCCAGCGGGGCCTAATGAGGTGGCTTTGATGGCGGAAGAGTTTCTAAAAAGGAGATACATAGTTTTAGCTAGTGGTTGCTCAGCTATGGATATTGGTAGGTACAGGGACGAGGAAGACCTTACGCTCTACGAGAAATATCATGATGAATTTGATGCCGGAGGACTCATAAACGTTGGTTCCTGTGTTTCTAATCCCCATATTACAGGGGCTGCAATAAAAATCGCAAGCATATTTGCAAGAAGACCTCTAAGAGCAAACTTTGAGGAGATTGCGGACTATATTCTGAACAGGGTAGGTGCTGTTGGTGTGGCTTGGGGCGCTTATAGCCAGAAGGCTGCTTCCATAGCAACCGGTGTGAACATCTACGGCATCCCGGTAATCGTTGGACCGCATGGATCTAAGTATAGGAGAATGTTACTAGGTAGACCTGATGTGGACGAGGACTGGTACACGTACAACTCTAGAACTGGTGAGAAGGTGTATGTTGGCCCGTGTCCCGAGCACCTGATGGTTGCGGTTGAAACCATGGACGAGTGTATCGTGGAGACCGCTAAGCTCTGCTTGAGACCCAACGACACCACAAAGGGTAGGGCGATTAAACTCAGCCACTGGATCGACCTGTACCGCAGAAAGCTTGGCAGGGACTTCCCGGATGACGTCCACAAGTTTGTGAGGGTTGATGGTGATATCCCATTGACTTACAAAGAAGATTTATTAAGAGTACTCAAGGACAGGAACTGGCAACCCACCGAAATACCAGACCCCACACTGTACGAAAAATTCGTAAAAGTGAAAGCTAAAAAGTAGATTGCTAAAGGTGCATTATTGCACCTGCTACTCCATTTTTATTTTTTTGATTTA
>DXJA01000442.1 GCA_019056875.1 Candidatus Jordarchaeum madagascarense | reverse complement strand
CTAGAGGATAGGAGCAATGTTGAAAAGTTTGGTAAAGCCTATGAAAGCTATATGCAGTCTGTGCCGGCGATGAATTTTCTGGTTGGAGTGATACGTCTGCTAAGACGTTAAAAGAGAGAATAAAAAACAGCACCTATTGAAGTTTTTGAATGAAATTAACTACTAATGCAATCTTTAGAGTTAAAGTGGCTCAATTATTTTTCCCTCTTTTTTTCTAAACGGAAAAATTTATAGTTTCAGAGACTTAACCTAAGCTATCATCACTTTATTCCTTTGAGTTTCTTTAGGGAGGGAATTTTTTGAAGCAGGTTAAAATTGGTGTTGCGGGTTGTGGAGCAGCTGCGGCTCATCACTCGGTGGCGTGTAGGGAGATTAGTGACAAAGTAAAGCTGGTGGTTGCTTATGATGCTAATGAAAAAAGAGCAAGGCGATTAGCCAAGACCCACGGTATGGAGACCTGTGAGGACTATAAAAGTTTGCTCGCCAGGAATGATGTGGATGCCGTAATTGTTGCCTTGCCTCATTATCTTCACGAAGAGGTCACTGTCGCCGCCTGTGAGGCTGGAAAACATGTGCTGTGTGAAAAACCAATGGCGCCTACTCTCGAAGAATGTGATGCAATGATTAAAGCCGCAAAAAAGAATGGAGTGAAACTCATGATTGCTGAGAATCATCGCTTTCTACCAGCCCACGTACTGATTCATGATTACGTGTCAAGGGGAATGATCGGCAGGGTTCTTCTTGCTAGAGCTTATGAGGGGGTTTCTGAGGTTTCCGACTTGTCTAAACCTGAACACTGGAAAGGCAACCCCAAATTGGCGGGCGGAGGAGTTCTAATGGATGCGGGTGTGCATCGCCTTTCTGTATTGAGATGGTTGTTCGGAGAGGTAGACTCAGTTTACTGCTGGTTGGCCAAACAGGTAATAAAACTGGAGAACAAAGCCGAGGACAACGCTATGATGTTTCTAAAATTCGAGAACGGAACAATCGCCGAGGTAGTTGTAAGCTTTACCGTGATTAGCCCCCCGACCAATAGGCTAGAACTCTACGGAACGGAAGGAACCGTTCTAGAAGATCATGCTTGGAAGTATCCGGTTCAGATATTCTCCACGCTAAAGGAGATGGGGGACAAAAGACACCAATGGTACACTCCAGAGGTGGAGCATCAGCCATTTCCGGGCTATTACCCCCTCAGCTTTAGACATGAAGATGAGCACTTTGCGGACTGCATAATTAATGATAAAGAGCCGGAATACACTCCTGAAATGGCTAAGGGCTCTGTAGCAACCGTGCTCATGGGATACCTTTCCGCAAAAACAGGTAAAATGGTGACAAGCAAAGATTTGGAAGAAGTGGCTTCAAATAAAGGAACCCGCAGTATATTTGAAGGTCTAGAAAAAATAAGCATTTAACTCCAATGCGAATAATACTTATAATCTTCTAATCTTTAAATATGAGAGGTGTTTTGATTGGCTAGATTGTTCGACTCAATAAAAATTAATTCTTTAGAACTCAGAAACAGGATTTTAATGGCGCCCATGAGTATGGGTTACGCCGAAGGAAAGGGATATGTTACTGATAGATTAATCAAACACTATGTGGACCGAGCAGACGGAACCGGAATAATAATCACCGGACACACATACATTGAACCGGCTGGGAAATTCAATAATGGTCAGTTAGGAATATTTAGCAATGAACACGTCTCTGGACTAAAAAAGCTAAGCAAAGCCGTACACGACAAAAACACCCCCATAGGTATTCAAATAAGCCACGCTGGAGGAGCAGCATCTTCCAGAATTATGGGAGAAACTCCAGTAGCACCTTCATCCATCACCAGAGAGAAGGAAACTCCCCGAGAATTAACACAGAGCCAGATTGAGAGTCTTGTACAAAAGTTTGGTCGAGCTGCTGAAAGAGCTCTAACCGCGGAATTCGACCTCATAGAGATTCATGGAGCCCACGGCTTCCTCTTGAACCAATTTGTTTCCCCCCTAACGAATAAGAGAGAGGACGAATACGGAGGCTCCCTCGAGAACAGAATAAGATTCCCCCTAAAGGTAGCAACCAGAATCAGAGAAGTGGTAGGAAAGAATTTCCCCCTAGAGTATCGTCTGGGCTCCGATGATCTTACTCCCGGAGGCATAACCCTTGAAGACAGCAAGGTGTTTGCTAAGGAACTAGTTCGGGTGGGAATCGATTCCCTAAATGTTTCTGGCGGTCTATGCGGAGGACGGCCTTCAAGACTTACTGGAGAAGGGTATTTCATCCCACACGCCGAGACGATCAAGAAAGCAGTCAATACTATCGTAATCGGTGGAGGCGGAATAATAACCCTCGAATATGCAGATAAGGTAATTAAAGAAAACAAGGTGGACATGGTTTTCCTTGGAAGAGCATTCCTAAAAGAACCGAAATGGGCGGCAAACGCAAAAAAGAAACTGCAACAAGGATAAAAAAAGAAAGAGTATTTAACAACAGTGAATTTATAACCCTTTATGTTGATGAATGCAAACACTGTATCCTTGAAGTTTATTTTTAAACAAGGAATTTTGAGGAGGAATTTATAATTGAAATTAAAGAATAAAGTTGCGATAATAACTGGCGCCGCGACAGGAATAGGAAGAGCAACGGCTATATTATTTGCGAAAGAAGGAGCAAAAACCACATTGGCCGATATAAAAGCCAAAGAAGCAAACGAAACCGTTAAGCTTGTAAAGGACGCCGGTGGAGAAACAATATTTGTCGAAACCGACGTCTCAAAGGAAGTTGATGTTAAAAAGATGGTTGAAAAGACCATGGAGAAATACGGAAGAATAGACATACTGGTTAACAATGCGGGCGTGGTTCTGGTGAAACCCGCTGAGCAAACAACAGAGGAAGATGTGGACAAGGTTCTGAGTGTTAACTTTAAAGGTGTATTTTTCGGCTGTAAACACACAATCCCCCTAATGAAAAAACAGGGAGCAGGAGTCATAGTTAATATAGCCTCGGTTTCCGGGCACATCGGGCAGGTAAACCACGCTGTTTATGGAGGAACCAAGGGTGGAGTGATAGCGATGTCCCGAGCCTTAGGTGTGGAACTCGCACTCTTCAACATACGTGTCAACAGCATAAGCCCGGGAGCCGTAGACACACCAATGCTCAGAGGAGATGTTAAAACAGAAGCAACACGCAGAGGAATAAGCGAGGAAGAGGTAAAACGAGAATTCGAGGAACAAGGTGTTCTCAAGCGGTGGGCAACACCCGAGGAAATAGCGAAAGGTATACTTTATCTGGCATCAGATGACTCCACCTACATCACGGGAGGAGACATCCTAATCGACGGCGGATGGACCGCCCAGTAAAATAAATGCTTTCATAATTATTTTAGATGAATAATAATTTGTGGTGTTACCAAATGCGTGGAACAGATCTGCTCAGAATGGTTGATTTAAAACGGTTCCAAACTACTGAGAAACTAATTATTACTGTTACCCTAGCCCACTCTTGGATATACACCGATATCAAAAATTACCCGGTAACTTCCGAAGAAATCGTAGATATGGCCTGCAAATGTTGTGAGGCTGGAGCAAGCATTGCTCACATTCATACCCCCAAGGGTGTAGCTAAAGAAATAGTGGACGCAATCCGAGAAAAATGTGATATTATTATACAGTTGGGAATGTCGAGTGACCCAATAGAACAGAGGAAAGAACTCTTTGACAGCCAGCCAGACATGATATCGGTAATTCTAAATCACCATGATGAATGTTTTGCGGAGGTTGAAGTGAATAAGATACATTCTAGAAAAGAGTTGGAGGAATACTGCAAAATCTTCCGTGAAACGGGCATAAAACCGGAATTCGAAAACTGGCACCACGGTTCGGTGTGGAACCTAAACCATCTGATAAAGAAAAAATTGCTGGACAAACCCTATTATCAAACCCTTTTCTTCGGATGGCCGGGAGGCACATGGTCACCACCTGTACCGGACGAGTTCTTCCACAGAATAAAATACCTGCCGGGGGGAAGTGTATACGCGGTGAGCATTATGGGATCAGAACAAAATGTGATTGTACCACTAGCCATAGCTGTGGGCGGACACGTAAGAGTGGGAACGGAAGACTATCCCTTAATTAGTGAGGGTGTTCCCGCGAAGAGTAACGTGGAAATTGTTCAGAAAACAACCTCAAGCTCCTCCACGACGAACTGGGAGTGACCGTCTTCCTCTTCGACTATCGGGGCTACGGCCGCAGCCGCGGCACGCCCTCCGAACAGGGCACGTACCGCGATGCCGAGGCCGCCCTCGCCTACCTCCGCTCCCACCCCGATATCGATCCGGACAGGATCATCTACTTCGGTCGCTCCCTGGGCGCGGGGGTGGCGGTAGAACTTGCCACACGCCATCCACCCCTCGGCCTCATCCTGGAGTCGCCTGTCCCCTCCATCCCGGAGCTGGCCCGTCATCACTATCCCTTCCTGCCTATCGGACCGCTCCTCCGCACAAAGTACGATTCCCTGGCGAAGATCGGGAGAGTGAAAGAAAATATCCTCGTGCTTCACGGGAGATAGGAAGAGAGTAGGGTAGGGAAAGAGTGTAGATTTGGGTGGTGGGTGTATGATTATAAGTGAAAGGAGTAGG
>DXJA01000441.1 GCA_019056875.1 Candidatus Jordarchaeum madagascarense | reverse complement strand
CTGAATGTGAAGTTTGGTGACGCTCCCTTTATCCGACTGTTCTTTGACCCCTTGAGCTTCGAGGAGTACGGTAAGAGCGAGGATAGTGTGCTCCTGCGTGCTGCTCCCGACGCGTGGAACAGTTTCACTATTCCGCTGTACAGCATGGCTAAGGGTTTGGGCTTGTTTAATGGTTTGAATGCTCCCACTAATATTAGTGTGATTAGTGTTAGTGCTTATGGTGACCGTAGTGTCTGGGAGAGAAGAGCAATATTCGACAACTTGTGGATTGCCACCCCGGTTCCACTGGTTGAGGAGTATGCTGAGAAGGCCGCGCTAAGCCGTGACAACTACTATAAGATTTGTAATGTTACTAAGGAGAGCAACTTTGACCTGTTACAGAAGGACATTTTCGAGATTTTTGCCGCAAGCTACATGGAGGACTTTGAGTACTTGGCAACCATGCTGGAGAACTTCACTCAGCATCTATTCCCATCGGGTGAAATGGAGGAGTTCACGGGTGCCTCTGTCCGTGTAATATACTATAATACCAGCGAGAATGACAGTGTGCCCTTGTTTGTGATTTACAGTTTCCCGGAGGGCTTGGAGAACGTTAGTATACTGGCGGCTTATAATTATACTAATATTCCCGATGTGGACTTGTCGCGGGAGGCGGTGCTCAACGCTAGTTTGACGGAGCTATGTGAGCAGCTGGCTCAGAGTGGTGGTGTGCTTACTCCTTATGGTTTGACTGATGAGGACTTGGCGTATCTACCCTATGGGGCGGCTAGCTTCGTGATTGTGAATGAAACCGTGTGTTTTGACCGTTTGAGTGCGAAGCCTTGCACCATTCAGAGTGTTTTGGCTACTATTGCTAGTATTGCAGAGCGGGTATGGGATTACAAGTGTTTGGCTAAGGTGGTGGAGCAGGAGGAGGAGTATCAGCTGGTTGAGTCGTTTAGAGCCTTTGTTAACGAGTCGGTGTACCGAGTTGAGACGTTTAAGAAGCTGTTGGCTGCTGTGCAGTGGGTTAACTATATGCACCCATTCAACTGGGATCAGAAGAGTTTTGATACTCTGGTTAATTCAACCACTAGTCCTTACTGGCTTTCCTATACTTATGCTAGTTGGGGTAATGAGACGGGTTACGAGTTGCTGGCTGAGTGTCTGGTTAACATTACACAGATGTTGGACTTTGGCGATTACTTCGGTGCTCCACCGGTGTTCATAATGTCTGGTGAGTATAATCGCACCGCTGAGTCTGAGGGTGAGAATTGTACGCTCATCTTTAAGGCTGTTGAGCGGGATCCGAGCCTAGATGTTATGTTTGGTGCGAAGCAGGGTGAAGTTTTGTTTGTGGTGTTTAATGATACTGATGTTTTGAATATGGCTAGAAAATTTGGGAGGAGAGTGAACTGTAGTCTGGCGGACTTGTACGTGTACTTTGCGGAAATGGCTTTCATGTACACTGTGCCCTACGATGCGGAGCAGGTGCTGGATGATTTTGATTTTCTACAGCCTATGTTTGATTATTTGGGTTCTATGTTTAGTGGTCCTCTGGGTGTTCTTGGTCAAGCCGCTAACCAGATTGAGGAAATAATCGAATACTTCGCACAAATACCCTTTATCAATTTGGTTGCTACTCTTAATGCTCTCTTTACTATGAAGTTTGAGCAGGAATGTAGATTACTGGGCATAGATAATTATGTGGAGTGGCTTGCCGAACAGGATGAGGCAAGCCTTTACGAATCTGATGATGATTATGATTATGAACCTGGAACTATTCATGCACTAGAACCCGGGCAAGCGCTAACCGAACAGGGTGGAGGTTCAACATCCGCAAGTAGCGGTGAGTTCGGTTTTGAGCCAGTTTCCGAAGAATGCGAAGTCTACAGCGGCTCAGCAGTATCCGAAGAATGTACAGTCTGTTACGAATCGGATTCAAGTAGCTATGATTTGATTCTTTCAGATGGTTATGATGTTTGTGGAGGCTCAGGAGAGGGGAGCGATGAGAAAGCTGGCAAGGTACCTCCAAGTACTGAGGGAGATATAGTTACTATAGGCGCATATACTGATACAAACAAATTGTGGGAAGACATTTTAGGTAGCTTTAACACTATCACCCTCTTTGAATATACTGATCCGGAGTGGAGAGATAGAGGTGCAACAGCCCCTGCAGGGCCAATTATTAATCTAATGCAAGCAAAGTGGGGCAATTATTATGGCTATGAATCTTCTAGGTACCTGTTTAATATTTTTACTATTATTGAAAACTGTTTACGTGTAAGCACCTATCCTGCTTCTTTTGATGGCAGTTTTACTCGCTCTACGCTTAATTATTACATTGGTCAACATTATAGAGGTTTGGCGATACTGTCCGACCTTTATCCTGAATTTGGCGATGCCCTTAGTGTGTATATTATTGATCATGCCAGCGCTTTTGTTGACCCTACAACGGGAATTATATTTATTCTTGATGATTTTGAAAAACCTATTGGATTTTGGGACTTTGGTATTACCGTTCAAACTTCGTTTATACGTTACGGTGATAGAGATGGTGGATACATAGACCAGGCCTTCATTATTAACAATGATCCCGCTACTTGTTGGGATAGGTTAATGTGGCTTAAGCAAGTGGACAGTCAGGGTAATCCTATTATAACTGAGGATAGGTTAATTCGGTTGGGATGGGGATACTATGTAGAAGACAACTTCGTTAGCTGCATTGATGACGAATCTGGTGAACTCACCAAGCTTGTGCTTTGGGATATGGGAGTTAATCCAAACGAGGATGATCAACAAAATATACGTCCTCAACCAGTTAAGGTAATAGACCTGAAAGGAATAGGTACAGACCTAGATAGTCAAAAATTTACAACGGGCAAATACATATGGGGTGAAGGAGGCGCTTATACATTCAATCCTACAGGAGAAGCCGTGATTTGGAGTCAAAGAACACAATCTGGAGACAAAATTATGCTGAACCTACTTAGGTCAAACATAAACTATATGCTACCAGAAAGTACAGAAATAACCGACCCGTACAGAATATGGCCTAATCCAAATAGAACTCCTGATAATAGAGATTGGCATAATTTGAAATTAGATAAAGCTTTTTACGGTTTGATGGCTATAGCGGGAGTAAACCCTGCATTACAATCCTCATATATAGCAGCACTCAGCAGGCTACAAGAGCCGGTAAGAAGTCTTCCAACAATAAAATATGTTTCGTATATGTGTGATGGTATGGGATTAAGTCCAAAACCGGTTATTTTTGATAAGGTTAAGAATGTAATTGGACAGACTTTTGTGGAGCAGTCCTTTAAATCATTCCTAGAGTATGGAAGACACATCGAAACTGACGAAGCAGGGAAGCAAGAGATGGTGGGAAGTGATAGAATGGCTTTGGAAATGATTATAGGCAACGGGGTAGCCATGGTTGATCCCGATGGTAGCGGTAACCCCAACAATCGAAAAACACCCATGCTATTCGGTTACGGAATGGAACCAGTAACATATGACCAAACCGCTCACCCCGCAACCGCAAGTCCTTTAGCCAGAGGTAGTATGCCCCTGTTTAAAGTCCCAATTGAAGATTTTAAGGATGAAAATGGAAAATTACTGCTTCCAGATTCTATAGAGCCCGACGAAATCAATGGTAAGAAATACGTTTTATGCGCGCGTGATATTGTTACTACTGAGCAGATGGGCGGGGCCCCCGTCATATTTGTACCTATTTTCAAGCAGGGCGCAGAAGTAAGTCATAAAAGTAACCCAACTGAACTTATAAAAAGAGTATTGGGCACAGAGGCCGATGCGCCGATTATAACAGTTATGGAAAAATTCTGGTCCAGCATTGAAAAATATGCGGTATTCACCTTTAAAGATGAGGATTACGTACCTCTTCGTAAACCGGGAGAATTAACCGATGACTCTCACATTTATTCGGAATCGGAATATGTACCTATGGATTTCAGCGAAATATATGGTTTGCTAGCAATCTTAGCCTATGCATGTAGCAGATGGGCAACACACTCCAGCAGATATACGGGAATAAGCCAGAGAAACACTCTCTCCCCCGAGTATTTCTTTGAAGAATTGTGTGGATACTTGGTCGACAAACCCTTAGAATTTTTGGACTTATTCAAGTTATTCGGAGGACAAACCGTATTAGCAGAACTGCGAAAATTCAAACCACTAAGACATCTCACCAACGTAGCATACTTAGGATGGTTTGCAACTCGTAGGCATTTGAACGATATAATTGAGTGGCACCCTGAATTTAAAGAAGTGAGTGAATTATGGAAAGGTCTGAAATTAGATGAACAAATTCCTACTTCCGTGAATTTATATATTCTTTTACTTTCGTTCACAGGAGCCCAAAGAGCTACATCAAGTCGGCAGGAATACCTCCCTATTGAAATATCGGGATACACATGGGGATATCTTTCTGAACTTGAATACAAGATTGGCAGCGCAATATTTGACACTGACTCAGATGCACAATTACTGGATAAAATAGGATTACCTGTAGAAAAATATGAACTACCTTCAAATACGCCAAATACCTTCAAAGATAGTAATGGTAATGATAAAACGTTCACCCAACTTACGACTGAAGAAAAAATTCAAGTGGGTGGAATACGACTTCATTCTACTCTTGAACCGGTCGATATTAGAGAGGTTTTCGGCGGTAAGATTCCTGGTGTACAAATGCTTGACCCGCAGATGCCTCGCGAGAAACAAAATCCAAAAATTTTTGAAAAACTGTTAAGCTTCACAGAAATAGAAACACTGGACACTAATGGACGTCTTCGTACCT
>DXJA01000440.1 GCA_019056875.1 Candidatus Jordarchaeum madagascarense | reverse complement strand
TCCATAATAGTTGGTCTGGGAAGCTACAAGGCTATAATTCCTAACCACTCACCCGAAGCGCTAAGTATCAATAAAATAGTAGGGTTACCTACACGCCGTGGGGTATTTCTTACATTTCTAACACCTTCATAACTTTGTTATGATAAAAAAAATAAACCAAAAAATATTGAGAAAAAAGAAATTGAACTCAAAAAAAAAAAGGAATTACAACCGAGCCTGAGCCCACCTTCTTTTATATTGGGAAAAAGGTAATAAGTGCTGAATGGGAACTTGAGTGGTTTGAGCCTTAGAGGAAAATGTTGAAAATGGAAGATAGGCGAATAATTTTAATGCAAAATTTATAAATGAGAAATATCACTGTACCTTGAAAAAATAGAAAAGATTACAAATTATTTAGCAAAGCCATAAGAAAGAATAAAAAACATACAGAAGCATATTAACAAAAAAGCGGAGGTGATGCTATGACAACGTCTAGGAGTGAAATATCATACTCTGAAAACTGGAACTGGAAATTCTTCGACAAAGTAGCAGGACTCGACAGCGAAAAAATCGAAAACTGCTTTCGCCTGCGGGGTATGCGTCGGGGACTGCCCAGCGGCTAAGAACTCTAGTTTTAATTTCAGAAAAATATTGTATGATGTGGCTCTGGGTGAGGAGGATAAGGTATTAAGTAGCAAGGAAATTTGGTACTGTTTTCAGTGTTTTTTCTGTACAAACAAATGTCCGTTTAAAATAGGGATTCCTTATATTATTTCTCGGCTTAGAAAAATGGCTTTGGAGCAGGGATATGGTTGGGAGTTAACAAAAATATTAAGCGGGGTGGGGAGGAATCTTATTAAAAGTGGACTTTCGATTAGTCCCCAAGATTATGCCAGATTGGATCCCAAAAAGGCTGAAAGAGAGCTGGCTAAAGCCAGGTTAGAAATGGGACTTCCTGAAAAATACCAAGTTTCGGATAAGGCTAGGGAGGAGTTAAAGGTAATTTTGGAGGAGACCAATTTTAAAGAAGAGTTGGAGAATCTGGAGGAAAGGGTTGAAGAATCGAAGGAGAGTTCTGAAAACTATTAGAAGGTGTAATTGTTGATTAACATTGAGCGACTGAAAAGAATTCCGGATGCGGGTCCCTTTTTCTATTTTAGGGGTTGTTTTGTGAACAATGTTTATCCTGGGATAGAGGCTGCGACTAGATTTGTGTTTGAAAAGTTGGGTGTGGATTATGTTGTGAGTGAGGATCAAACCTGTTGTGGAACTCCTGAGTTTAATTCTTTAAACTCAGACATTGTACTAACATGTGTGGTTGGTAGAAATACCAGTATAATTTCGGAAAAGACTCCTTTTGTCCTTACGGATTGTAATGGATGCTATTCTTCTTTTCATATGGCTGAGTCTCTAATGGAAGATCCTGCTATAAGTGTTAAAACAAAAAAGATTCTTAAAAAAATCGGGAGAAAATTTGAAGAAGTAGAAGTGATTCATATTGCGGACTTTTTTTACAAGAAAATTAATGAAATAGTGAGAAAAACCGCTATGACTCTTGGGAATCTGAAGTTAGCAGTGCATTATGGTTGCCATTACTCGCATGTTAACGGGGAAAAGGGTTTGGACAGTGTAGAAAATCCCTCCTTTATAGAGGAGATGATTGAAAAACTGGGAGGCGAACCAGTAGAATACACCGAAAAAATACTGTGCTGTGGATTCGGCGGTATACAGCAAACGGTGCATAAAACAATATCATACGCGGTTACCCAGAAGAAGCTTGACAGCATACACGAAGCTGTGGCAGAAGCCATAGTTGTCATATGCCCCTACTGCTTCAACGTACTCGACAAGTATCAGGGAAACTTACTGGACATCGAAATGTTAGATTATCCTATTCCAGTAATTCACATATCCCAGCTACTGGCTCTACTCATGGGTGCGGAACCTGAAAAGCTTGGATTCCAAATGCATAGAATACCGGTCGACAATATTATTAAGAAATTAGCCCCGAAGGAATCTGTAGTAACCCAAGGCTGAAAAAATCTCGATAAGAGATAAAAACAAAACTATAAAGCTACACCTCAACCAAAAGATTTATCGTGGATTTTTAATGGTATTTTTCTAGGTGTCTTAATGCCTTCAATCAGCATTATAGCTCGCAAGTTAGTAGGTGTTGACCCCGATCTCTCCTTTGTGGACTGGTTAATACTTTTATGGCTTTATTCTAATCCGTCAGATTCGGGAAAGCGCTCCCTAACCTCTCTTCAAAAGGCTTTGAAAAGAATTCCAGACTTTCAAAAACCTGATGGAGATCCTGTTTTTAACGAAACTCAATTTGAACAGATGATTTTATCGTCTCTAAAAAAATTGAAAGATAGAGGATTTGCAAAAATATACTCGGCAGAGGATAGATACATAACAATCGAACTCACAGTTGAGGGAACAAACTTTTTGGGAAACAATCTATCTGCTTCAGACAAAAACTTTCTAAAAGAGTATGGAATGCTAAAGTAGATACTTCTCTACCCTTCTAGTAAGTAGCAGGGAAAAATTACCACTTCTCGTTGTGTATAATCTCCCTCAGCGAAATTCTAGGCGGCATTCTAGGCGATTCTCCGGGAACGCCAATAGGTAATATTACCACGGGCCTAATATTTTTGGGTAGTTTCAAAACATTAGACACTGCTTCATCATTAAATGCCCCCACCCAGCACCCTGCTAGTCCCATGGCAGTCGCGGCTAATAGTATGTTCTGGGTGGCTGCGGAGGTGTCCTGTAGACTGTATAGTTCTGCGCCTCTTTCCCCGTATCTTCTTGCTGTTCGAGGTTTATTTGCGCACACCACAATCACTACAGGAGCGGTTGTGATGAATCTTTGTCCCAGAGCAGCTTTTGCTAAGGCTTTCTTTTGCTCCTCGTCTCTAATAATGATGAAGTCCCAGGGTTGCATATTTCCTCCAGAGGGAGCCATAATTGCCGCTTGCAGAAGTTGTTCCACCTGCTCTTCAGAAACGTCTTCAGACTTGAAACGTCTGGTACTTCTCCTCGTTTTTATAGCCTCAAAAACATCCAAGCCAAATCTCTCCATTATTATTGATTCTCTTAATTCACAATTTTCGGATAAATATAAAAATGTCTCTTCATCCAGCTAGAATTAAAAACATTCCAACGTATTAAAGATTAAACAACATCATTTTGTAGTTTGATTATTTTTTGGGAGCGCGGCTTCATGTTGAACCGAGAAACCATAATTGTGCTGGATTTTGGCGGACAGTATACTCATCTCATTTCGAGGAGAATACGAGAACTCGGAGTCTATTCAGAGATTCAGACCTATAATATCCCACCAGCTGAGTTGGAAAAAATCCCTGACATTAAAGGAATTATTTTTTCCGGTGGACCCAACAGTGTATACGAGCGGAATAGTCCCATTGTTTCAAAAGAACTTTTCACCTGGTGTAAAAGAAGTAAGGTTCCGATCCTCGGAATATGCTACGGTCATCAGCTGATACCATACATTCTTGGAGGCAATGTAAAAAGATTAGATAGGAGAGAGTTTGGAAAAACTGTTCTTCACGTTGAGAATAAAGAGGACCTTTTCCAAGGTCTAAACGACAACGAGATAGTATGGATGAGCCATGGGGACCAAGTATTAGAGCTCCCGCCAGGATTTGAGAAAATAGGATATACCGATAACTGCCCCATAGCAGCATACAGAAATATAAATGATAGGATATACGGCGTTCAATTCCACATAGAGGTACGCCACACGGAAAAGGGTTACAAAATTCTGGAAAACTTTGTGAGGGGAATATGTGGGTGTAAAACGAGTTGGGAAATGGAGAACTGGATTGAAGAAGCGATCCAGAACATTAGGAAACGTGTCGGTGGAGCAAAGGTAATAATGGCCGTGAGCGGAGGGGTCGACTCCACGGTTGCGGCGGTTCTGCTCCACAGGGTGGTTGGAAAGAATCTCTACTGCATATTTGTAGACAACGGACTGCTGAGAAAAAAAGAAGCAGAAGAGGTTATCAGTGGATTTAAACGCCTAAACTTGCCCATCCACTTTGTAGATGCGGGAGAAATCTTCCTCGGTAGACTTGAAGGAGTGGCTGATCCTGAGGAGAAAAGGAGAATAATAGCTGAAACATTTATTAGAATTTTTGAGAAGAAAGCGAAGGAGCTTGAAAACACATGGGGAAAAATCGAGTACCTGGGCCAAGGAACTATTTACCCGGATAGGGTGGAATCGGCAGCTACCAGCAAAACAGCGGTAAGAATAAAGTCCCATCACAATGTAACTCTTCCGGAGGGCATGACTCTAAAACTGGTTGAGCCGTTGGCATCCCTCTATAAGGACGAGGTTAGGAAAGTAGGCAAAGCACTGGGACTGAGTGATGATGTGATTTGGAGGCAACCCTTCCCAGGCCCCAGCTTAGCGGTTAGAATAATAGGTGAAGTAACAGAAGAGAAGCTCAGCATCCTCCGCGAGGCCGATACCATTATACAGGAGGAGATTCAAAAATCGAGTTTTAGAAATAGGCTCTGGCAATCTTTCGCGGTTCTGTTGCCAGTTAAGAGCGTCGGGGTGATGGGGGATGCCAGAACCTATGAGAACGTTATAGCGGTAAGAGCCGTAGAGAGCGAGGACGCCATGACCGCAAACTTTGCAAAACTCGACTGGGACATACTAGAAAGAATTGCTTCTAGAATAGTAAACGAGGTTAAGGGAATAAATAGGGTAGTCTACGATATCACAAACAAACCCCCCTCAACAGTAGAGTGGGAATAAAAAATAGGTGAAACTTAGAAGGGGAGACCGTACCTCATTCTCTCTGTCTTTCTCTCCTTTTTTAGCTCCTTTTTAATTGCTTTGTAATGCTGGTCACAGAGATGAATCCTTTTGGGAGCCCCCTCTATTTGAAGACCGGCCTTCTTTACCGCAATTTCCACACTTTTTTGTGAGAAGGAACGTTTCACCTTTCCTCCACATGACGCTACACTGCATGTCAACTCAGCTTTCTTCGGCATCAACTCAGCTTTCTTCTCAAGCATCAATTCAGCTTTCTTCTTCGGCTTTACCTTCTCTTTCTTCTTGGATGCCGCTTCAGCCTTCTTCTTCGGCTTTACCTTCTCTTTCTTCTTGGATGCCGCTTCAGCCTTCTTCTTCGGCTTTACCTTCTCTTTCTTCT
>DXJA01000439.1 GCA_019056875.1 Candidatus Jordarchaeum madagascarense | reverse complement strand
TTTCAAAATAAATATAATACAGAAAACTCTAAGATAGAAATAAAGGATTGAATATTGAATCTTTTATTTTGATAATATAAATTCCCAAAAAAATTTAAATACAACAGAACATGGATAAACAGAACAAGAAAAGTGAAAAAATTGAAGAAGTGGAAGAAAAAATGTCACAAAAAAAACCGCATTTAAATCTCGTAATCATCGGACACGTAGACCATGGAAAGAGTACAATGGTAGGACACTTACTGTATCTAATGGGTGCAGTAGACGACAGAACAATAAAACAATTCGAACAAGAAGCAGATAAGATTGGAAAAGGAAGCTTCAAATTTGCATGGGTATTAGATAAACTTAAGGAAGAAAGAGAAAGAGGTTTAACAATCGATATCGCTTTCTGGAAATTCGAAACTGGTAAATACTACTACACGATTATTGATGCCCCAGGTCACAGAGACTTCATAAAGAATATGATTACAGGCACAAGTCAAGCAGACGCGGCTATTCTAGTTGTTTCAGCAAGAAAAGGAGAATTTGAGGCAGGTATCGGTGTCGGAGGACAGACCAGAGAGCACGCATACCTATCTTTTACTCTAGGAGTAAGCCAGATTATCGTTGCTGTTAACAAAATGGATGATGCCTCAGTTAATTGGAGCCAAGAGAGATACAACGAGGTCAAGAACGAGGTTAGTGATTTACTTAAGAGCGTGGGGTTCAAAATTGAAAACGTGGATTTTGTTCCAATCTCAGCTTGGACTGGTGACAATATTACTAAGGCAAGCGATAAGATGGCCTGGTATAAAGGCCCCACCGTAGCGGAGGCTCTGGATAAATTTGTTATTCCACCCAAGCCTTTAGATAAACCGCTTAGAATTCCGATACAAGATGTCTACACGATTACTGGTGTTGGTACGGTTCCAGTTGGAAGAGTAGAAACAGGTGTTTTAAAAGCAGGAGACACTCTGGTATTCCAGCCAGCTAACGTAGAAGGCGAAGTCAAATCCATTGAGATGCACCATGAGAACATTCCTGAAGCTGTTCCAGGGGACAACATAGGATTCAATGTAAGGGGGATAGCCAAAAAAGACCTAAGAAGAGGGGATGTTGCGGGACACAAGACAAGCCCCCCAATGGTAGCTAAAGAGTTTACGGGACAATTGGTGGTGATTCAATTTCCTTCTGCAATTTCTGTAGGATACTGCCCAGTGGTTCACGCTCACACCGCACAAGTTGCCTGCAGATTCACAAAACTAATAGCAAAAATTGATAGACGTACCGGTCAGGTAGTGGAGGACAATCCAGACTATATTAAACGTGGTGACGCGGCATTAGTACAACTAGAACCAACAAGACCGATGTGCATAGAACTATACAAAGAGATTCCTCAACTAGGTAGATTCGCTGTAAGAGATTCAGGCGCTACGGTAGCAGTGGGTGTAGTCAAAGAAATAGTTTCCAAGAGTTGATCTTTCTCGTTTCTACTATTATTTGTACTTGAATTCAGAATGAAGGATAAATCGAGAATTAAAACTATAGCGTAAAATCCAAACAACCTTTTTTTAAATTGCAATAAAAATAGTATCGGTCCCTATTCAGCGAATCTCCTATTCTTTTTGGCTGCTTTAGGAGCGTCTCGACATACATCTCAACACTTGGACTTTGCCGGAATATTGTCAGAATAAAAAAGTAATTACAGAAAGGTAAATAATTAGCAAACGATAAAAAATTTTCTGAACTTATATGTCAAGCTACTGTTCAATAATAATTCCTTTAAAAGGTGTAAGATAGGATATTAACATAAAAAATAAAGTTATATTACTTTTTAAGGAAAATTGTGTTTATTGGCGGGATATAAATATTTGTATAAAAAACAACACCATTCAAGTATGAAAAGCAAAACCCTTGGCCTAATTGTAAATCCGATTGCAGGAATCGCGGGTAAATATGCTTTTAAAGGTTCTGATGATCCTAGATTGGTCCAGAGGGCGATTGAGCTGGGGGCGAAACCAGTCTCACCGGGAAGAGCAAAGGAAGCGCTGAGTATTCTTAAACCAGTAAAAGATGTTTTGAGGCTTTTGACTTTTCCAAGCATTATGGGTGAAGATGTGGCAAGAGAGAGTGGCTTTAATCCAGAAATAATTGGAGAGATTGATTCTTTGAGAACCACCTCGGAAGATACAAAAAAGGCTGCAAGGATAATGGTTGAAAGGGGAGTGTTTTTAATTCTTTATGCAGGTGGTGACGGTACGACAGTTGATATTCTTGAAGCTATAGACCAGGAAACACCGATTTTGGGAATTCCATCAGGGGTAAAGATATGGTCAGCCACCTTTGCCACATCTCCGAAAAACGCAGGTTTGGTTGCTTTACGTTATCTGTGGGATGAAATTCCAGTTAGAGAAGCCGAAGTTATGGATGTTGATGAAGAATCCTTTAGAAAAAACGAGTTAAACGTGGAATTGAAAGGTTATGCAATTACACCTTATGAGCCTCAATACCTTCAAGGTTCTAAATGGATGAGCCCTTCCACGACAGACGAGCTTGAAGATCAAAAAGCTATAGCTCGTAGTGTTGTTGAAAGCATTGAACCAAATACAGTTTATGTAATTGGACCGGGAACAACTTGTAAATCTATAACGGATATTTTGGGTTTAAATAAAACATTATTGGGGGTTGACCTAGTTCAAGAGGGGAGAATTATTGCTAGAGATGCTGACGAGCGGGAAATTCTTAAAGCTATAAAAAACAAAAAATCTAAAATAATTGTAACACCCATAGGGCGCCAAGGCTTTATTTTTGGTCGAGGAAACCAACAAATAAGCTCTGAAGTGATTAAAAAAGTAGGAATAGAGAATATTATGGTTATAGCCACCCCTTATAAGCTTTCAAAGATACCGATTCTAAGAGTTGACACTAACTCTTCTGAAATTGACGAAAAATTGAAGGGATATATTAGAGTAATTATAGGATATCATCAAATATCAATTAAAAAAGTACAATAGATACAATAGTATTTATAAAATAGAAAAGGAATTAAGATGACCACTTTTCGAAATTAATTTAAATACTTACGATAGTCTTAAAAATAATTAAATAGGAATAAATTAAAAATATAGTATTTACTTCTAGTTGGCGGTAAAGATTGTCTAAACTCCAAGAGTTTATCTACGAGGCAAAAAAGATAATTCCCTTTCCAAAAGTACAGGTGAGCAGACAAGGAATATTGCTAGTGTTCTCCCTTATTTCTATTTTTATAATAGCACTCACCATAAGATGTATACCTTTCTTCTTATACCCCACGTATATTAGAGCCTTTGATCCATGGTTACAATATGAAATGGCTTTATACACGGTAACATACGGTTTTAACTCATGGTTCGGCTGGTATGACCATGCCTCATGGTACCCCATCGGTCGGGACATTTCTCAATCATTCTTTCCGGGAACCCCATTTGCTGCAGCGACCATCTATTTTCTATTGCATGCTTTAGGATTCAATATTGACATTTATATGATATGCTACTTTTTCCCCGCATTTATGGGCGCCTTAACATGTGTGGCAACCTATTTCCTAGGAAAAGAGATACTCGACAAAAAGACTGGCCTCATTGCAGCATTTTTGCTCTCATTCACACCAGCCTTCATTGAGCGTACCACGGTTGGATTTTTCGATAATGAAGCCTTAGGAATGCTATTACTAGTACTCGCTCTGTACTTCTTCATCCGTTCTTTAAAAAGAGGTTCAATAATATCCGCCATACTTGCCGGCCTTTGCGTAGGAGGATTAACAGCAACTTGGGGAGCCTACATATATTTAATGTATGTACTCCCTCTGACCGTGATCCTCTTATTGCTATTAAAAAAGTACACCTCACGTACTTTTATGACTTACAGTATCACAATGACATTAGCAATTTTTATAGTTACACATGTCCCAGCATTGGGACCAGATATGTTAACCTCATTTGATGTTTTGCCCGCGCTAATTGTTCTGGGGATACTTTTATTTTACGAAGTTTTCCTTCGGCTAAACACTCAGAGAACGATGATTCTAGAAAGCATTAAAAGGTATATACCCTTAAAAGGAAAGGCTTTGGAGAAAATGGAGTGGTTTTTCGAAAATAGACAAAGATTTCTGATACTGATTGGCGGCTTAATCTCAATTTTGGTAGTCGCATTCATGATAACCAACTTGGATCTTTTAGGTAATATTTCAGGACTCGCAGGCAAGTTTATTTCGATAATCTATCCAGCCTATAGAGAACAACAACACATCATCGCAAGCGTTGGAGAACAAATGCCAACCCCTTGGGGAATATTCTTCTACGACCTCAACGCCCTAGTGGTCCTCTTCCCAGTAGGATTGTACTTCGCATTTAAAAGAAGATACGAAGAAGACTTGCTCCTAATAATTTACGGGGTCACAGTAACCTACTTCACGGGTTCAATGATTCGTATCATAATCCTGCTAGCCCCCGCTGCATGCTTACTAAGCGCTTACGCCCTATCAATAATCTTTAGACCACTAGCCCAAGTCATCACCAAAAGGGCGCCCACTATAGCCAGAAGAAGACGCATAAGAATCAGCGCCCCACTCGGACGCGACGCATCACTAGCAGTTTTTGCAATAATAGGAATAATCCTAGCATTCGCCTTCCTTCAGGGAGTACAAACCACCATATACTCACCCCCACCATCAATGATAGTTAGAGACGGTTACGGTGGAACACACCTCGATTGGGACCAATCATTCTCATTTATGAGAAACGAACTCCCGGACAGTGCAGTGGTAGCTGCTTGGTGGGACTACGGCTACTGGATCACCGTCAAAGGAGGAAAAATAACACTAGCAGACGGAAACACCCGTAACGCCACACAAATAGGCTGGATCGGACGAGCATTCATGGAAACCAATGAAACATACTCACTAGAAGATTTCCGAAGATTCAACGCCACACACGTACTAGTATTCTTCGGCTACAACGACGCAAACATACACGGCGATGAAGGTAAATGGCTGTGGATGGTTAGGATTTCCTTCGATGAGATATCTAATATGATTCAGAATCTCATTAATAGCGGGGCATCTTCCGAATACATTAAAAGGTTTATTGCTAACACGCCGTATGAATATCAGTTCTACAATCCGTATGCCTTACCCGGAACTTCGCCAATTCGGGAAGCTTTCTTCAACACCACTATTTACAAACTACTCTACTATCATGCCCCGAATCCATTCACCACCCAGTACAGCAACTTGGAGAGATACCTAGTAAACCAGATGCAGACTTATGACTATCCCCTGGTTATCGGGGGAAACGAAACGGAAACGGGGGATAATCCTTATCCTTATCCTCTTTCGAATTGGGAGGCAGGTTATAGAAGTCTTAACTACTTCAAACCAGTGTTTATATCCAGCGGTGGACTTGTGAAAATCTATGAGATAGATTATTCGATTCTAGACTCAGGGCTAAACGTTACAGATGTGGCTGTTTACAATGATTCAACAGGTGTTATAAGCTTGAACAATACGGGAACAACTACTTATAACATTATGGAAATATTATCCAATGACACAGCCTGCATAAACCTGAATGTAACACTTCCAATAAGTTTAGCACCGGGAGAAACAGTAAATATCAGTTATATAGTGCCGCAAGCTGTCAATGAAAATGATACTCTGATTATAAAAGTTGAGACCAGTATTCTAGATTTTATTGCTCAAATACTTGTTACTGTAGGAGCAAGCTAAACAATTTAAAAACCGCGTTTTTGTAGTAAGGGTGGTCGGATGCATACCAATAAATTATTTTTTTATATATAATAAAGTATTTTTAATTGAATTGTACCGGAGTGATTGCCTAATTTTAAAAATGAGGTAGTTCTTTGTTATTTGAGGTTTAGAGATGAGGTATTTGCTTCGAAAGTGTTTAGAATGTGGGGAATACACGTTTAAAGAAGTTTGTCCTTATTGTGGAGGATCGGTTAGAGTTCCCCAGCCTTCGAGGTTTTCGATTGAGGACCGTATGGGCAAGTGGAGGCGCCAGCAAAAAAAGGAATTCTATAAAAGGATGAGTAATTCAGAGACGGGGGTGTAATATGGTTAGCTTTTCAGATATTCGAGTTTTCCGCCTTCGTTTTCAATGCTCGTCTTTGCGGTGTTAATTATTTTTTCTAATATTGTTTCGGCTTGTTTGTAGTCGTCGGCGGATATTTCTATACGGTACTTTGGGGAGCCTAGAGTGTAGATGTTTACGGTTGTTTCTTCATCTTGTACGGCGTTGATTGCTTCTCTGAATGCCTTTTTTATGGCGTCAATGCCTGCACGTTTCCAACAGGTCATTTCTATGGTTCTAGCGATGTTAACTTTGGGGGGTTCTACGTAGTTTTCCGCTATTTCGGAAATTATCGCGATCCAATCCTTTTTAATTCCCAAGTCCTCTAATGGTTTTGTACCTTTTTCGGATACTAGTTCGAAACCGTTGTATATGCTCCCATAAGCACTTTCTAATTTCAAACCTACTTCGGTATAGGCTTCATCTAATGTTTTTCCAATCTTCGTAGCTGCCATTTCGAGGAGTTTTTCTGCCTTTTGGGCTCTTTTCCATTCCTGTATTTTTTGGCGCCTCTGCTGTTCTGTGACGCGTCTCAGAGAGAGATCTATAAATCCTTTTTGGGGGTTTATTCTGAGAACCTTAGCTACTATTTTTTGATTTTCTCTAACAAAGTTTCTAATGTTTCGAACCCAGCTAAGAGCTATTTCGGATATATGAATCATTCCTTCCTTGTTATCATATTCATCGAGTTGAACATATGCTCCATGATTAGCAATTCTTGTTACTGTTCCAATTGCTAGGTCTCCCTTCTCCGGATAATCTTTTCTCGGCTTGACCATATCTATCACCTGGTCTATCTAAGAACCTGTTGTCTGCTTCTTTTAGCGGTTATTATTGCTTTTCCTCCGGTGGGTTTTACCAGTGTTTTACCGCATACGTTGCATTTCACCACGGTGCTAGCCCTACTGAAAATAACTTGCTCTGAGCCACAGTCGGGGCATTGGACATTGATAAATTTACTCTTGGGTTGTGGCAACACTTCTCTACTTTTAACCATGATGCTAAACACTCTCCTATTCTATTTCCAATTTTTTGAGACGCATTCCCTTCTTTTGGATAATATAACCGCAATCTTTGCATTTTAGTTTAAGGGAGAACTTTTTGGTAGTCTTTGAGAATTTTTTCTGTATTGGTTTACCCCGTCTCTACATTAATATGTAGAGGTGTTTAGGCTGACTACCATAACCCTTCTTCTTTCGTTGGTAGCGCCGAGCGCCCGCCATCGTAGTTTTATCCTTTCCTTTCTTATATAAAGAAACAGAGTGTTCAGTGTAATTTCTGCATCTTGGGCAGTATGTACGTTTTTCTTTAGGATATCGCATGAGTATACACCCTTCTAAATTCTATTAATTGAATATAATATTTATGATTGTGATCATTTGTGTAATTTGAGCAATATTCACGACTTGTTTTATATCTTTCGATTATCTAACATAAATTTAGAAAATGTATTTAGCTCAGTTCAAATTAATATTTGAAAGTTAATGAGTTTATAAAAAGGTTTTTTAGAAAAATGGTTTTAAAAAGAGACCAGCTTTGCAGCGTTTCTTAGTATTAATGCCTTAGCGTTTTCTTTGGGAAGGGTAGCAATATCCTCGACCTCAAAAGGCCCGTAAATTTTCATATCACTTCCAACTATAGCAGGAAGATGTTTTAAAAATCGAATGAGAATGAATGGCTCCTCTTTTTCTTCAATTTCTTTAAGTTCTGGAGAGAGAGGTTTTTCACCGAAAAGATGTAGCAAGTCATTTTTAAATCTGTCATATAATATTTTTTCCTCCTGTGTTAATTTGTCTCTACTTGGTTCTTTTCCAATACGAATACTTCTAAGAATTTTATCAAGTCGGATATTCATTAAATCATTAAGCATAAAAGAAACATTATGATGCTCTTTTTTAACAAGTTTAACTAGAACGGTTTCTGATTCGTTTTCATCTATTACAAGATTTTCCAAAAATTTTTTAGCTTCAATATAAAAGTTTTCTTCAAGTCTCTGCAGAATCTCGTCTTTTTGCTCCTTTTCCCAAGCACTATAAATTTTTTCATACATTAATTAAACACACCTCAACAAGTTTAGACCATTTTAGCAACCCCTTTACAGAGGAGAAACACAGCCGCAGCTAAGGGAAGTTCAACTTTTTCATCTGTGTATGGCCCAAAAATTTCTTCACCTATTCTAAAAGTAGGTACATCAATGATATGTATTGTTAATTGGCCTTGGAAAACTTGGGATTCACTAAAAGGGTCAAATTCTGCTAGTTCATTCAATTTTAAAGGTTTTACTTCAAATCCAGTTTTTCCATTTAGAGAAGTTGGAAGGCGTATTAGTCTACGAATATCAGAAGTAACTGGTTCGTCAATCTCTCCCTTAGCCATATTTATGGCACGCTCAGCGATAAGGTGCCAAAGGTTTATATCAATATTCCTCATTGTATCCCAAAGCGGGGGGTGTCGACTCAAATTAGTTACTACTTTTTGCTTTTCTTTTACAAGTGTTAGCAATTTTTTCCTTAAGGACTTGTCTTCTCTCTGAACTTGATTTTCGTCTAACTCGGAAATAAATTTAATAACATATCTTGCGATCCGCCCACTCCACCCCTTGCCATCAGTGGCGGGCCCGATAATGAGTCGCTCACGTCCAACCTCTTGGAGTCCATGAAATTCGGGATTTATACCGTTACCTTTAATATAATCGATAATTTCCCGCCTTGCTTGAGAGTTAATTTCCTTTACAATATCCGATTCAACATGTATGTGATATCCTCTATGCCCTGAAAAACAGACAGTGATTTCTTTCTTATGTATACCAAAATCAGGGAATAGAAAATCTTCAACAAGTTTAATGGCTTCAAGTTTAGCAGCTTCCAGGCAAATATCGCAGAGCCAGTTTACCTCCTCGAATTTGGATTTTCCGCATTTAGGGCAATTTTCTGGTTTACCCCCTTTACCGAACTCCCCGCATACTTGGCACTTCCATCTATCATGTTTATCTTTACAACTTGTTTCAATGTGATCTGCATCTATATCAAATATTAAGTCGCATCCTTCCCAACCCTTCATCGGCATTTTTGGCATACTTGGTTGATTATAATAGGCCGCCGAATAAAATACGTCTGAGGGAACCTCTCGAATGAGAAATGTTCTTAGCTGATCATCATTTTCAAAACCCAAGTGTCTAATAACTGCCCCGTGCCTAAAAAACATAAAACCGAATTCCCTACTAGACATATTAGAAGGGGGCTTTATTTTAACAAAACTATGATTATAGTAATTACCGAATAAACTCGTTAAAAAATTACTAGTATCCATCTTGCACCTTCCTACAAAATCAATACCTTAAGGATAATAATTTTCAAGCACCTGCATCTCATCTCAATTATTGGTTTTATTATTCATCCTTCTGCCTAATTCGAAGACTGTTACGATAATAACTGAGCGGGTGATTTATACTTTCACACAATTCATTCTTTTCACAAAGACCATATGTTCTAAGAGTATTACACGCAGGAGGAGTGTACTTTGTCCCACCGCCGGTGATTCCCGCTATATGTTCTACCTGATATCTCGTTAGGTTTTCATCAAAATCAGGAACATTACTAAATATTTGTATCACCTCATCAACAGACAACCCTACATTTATGAGAAAAGAGGTAAGAGCAAATCTTGCGTGATGTGATATATTTCTACCCGCAAGAATTTCTGATAACATTTTCGATATGCAGGGGGGAAAAGACTCTCTGGAAACCTCGCTAATACCTTCATCAATGCCTCTATCTATTTTCTGATCTTCTAATTTAATTCGTATTGTATTAACCATCTCTTTCATCTCGGGGGGTAAATCAGGAGGTTTCCCTTTCTTTTCCATAAGCCGCCACTTTACTGCTTCAGATACTAATCTGGCGACATCCATTTTCCTAAGATACACATAACCCTCATCTAAAACCCTGTTAACTAGTTTCCAGTATCTATCCTGAAAGTAGGGGGCAAAGGTCAAATAATTAGTAACCCTTAGCTTATACTCGTAAAATCGCCCTCCAGCTCTTTGCAATGCCTTTTTAATATCCCATCCAAATGTTTCTCTTACAATGTTAATCAGCTTGGCATCTTCTTCTTTTGCTAAAAGTTTATCTGCACGTTTAGACTCTGCAACCGCATATCTTCTTCTTAGATATTCATCCCCCAATGATTCAACAAATAGTCGAGCAATCGGAAAAGAAAGTAGTTCTACAAAGGCGTTACCTCTGTAAGAAACATAACCACTCTCTAATGCCTCTATGATACGTTCCACACCTCTTCTAAGAACAGGAGAATACTCTGTAGAAATCAAATCATCAATATCCAAACTAAGACTTTCAATATATTTCTGCGCTTCTTTTGTGAAGGGATACTTGGCCAAATCGACTTTAGAATACATAAACACCATTTCGTAGAATCCTACCTACTTTGGTTAATAGGCAAAACTTGATTTATATTTTTAATTCTCCTTCATAAGGAGACTCTTAAATAAAGTTTTAAAAAATTTTGGAGATCTGTAAGGAGTAACTAATTTTTCAAGTTAGAAAGCGTAAAAAGCAATCTACGCTTTTTGAGGTATAAGGACGCTTTCAATGTTTTACAGTAGTATGATTTTACTAATTTATTCTGCCTCGATTCTTGGGGCTAGCCAATATGTTAATCGTCCACCGCCAATAATATTGAATTCGAGTTTTATTGGCATACTTGTTGAGAATTGGACTGTAACGGTATCACTTGCAGCCGCTGCTTTCATCATGTCCATGAGATAGCTAAGAGCGTACATTGCGTTGGATTTTTCCGTAACATTCAACTCTAGAAGAGCATCGCTGGACTTTTCTAATTTTACTTCAACTCCACCAGTATCTCCGGCAGCGCTAATTTCCAACTCGTCAAGAGAAGCCTCTACTGTTACATGATCACTTACCACTTCAGCATCCTTTAGTGCTTCTTTTAAAGCATCCGCAGTCATTTTAACTTCGGTATTAAATTTAATGGAGGGGACCGGAGTTTCCTCATGTGACAAATCAAGTAAACCAATATGAAAGGTGCGTATAGATGCACCCTTAAAAGTGACATTGAGCTTATTTTTCTCGGGGTCAAGTGACAATTCTAGTTCATCTCCTCCACCAGCTCTCCGCATTATTCTAGACATGTCTTCAAGGTTTATACCAAGTCTAACTTCGCCACTGCAGTTGTATTCGGTGAAAGCCATTTTGGGCAACTCAAAATCAACCATAGCAACATGGCTAGGATCCATCGCCCTTGCATGCAAGGAGTTTTCATCCGCAATAAAGACAACCTCGTCAACCAAGCCGGATAAAGCATCAACAATATTTTTCCAAAGTTTCGCATCTGTAAAGGCGAATTTAAACGACATATACACCACCTTTTTCTTAGATTTCTAATCAAGATTCACACAAATGAATTGACTTGAATTAATTGACTTCCGTTTTCAATAATTGACGTAAATATAGCTAATCTAAACATGCTCAGAAACACAAATACTATTATAATAACTATGAAGACTTCCTTTATAAGCACCCTACATTAGTAGCTAAGATCGAGTTTCAATAGACTTTTTTAACCGCTCTACTTCAGAGCGTAATTCAATATTAAGTTTATTCATATCTTGAATTATATTTGCATTAATCTGTATTTCGCTTTCTTCTCCGACTAAAACAGTTCCGAACACTCTTATCTTATCACCAACTTTAACATTGCTTATAATCGAATCGTCAAAAGCAACAATTCTCGCCTTCCCAGTTCCATCATCAATAAGCACCACGTTTCGTTCTTTTTCCAGCACAACTCCTAAAACCTTAATAAAAGAAGATTCGTCCGAAGCGATATCCTTAATCTGTTTTTCAATAGCGGGAGATCTAGCCTTCCATGAACCGCCCTCATTCCTTTGATCCCTAGACATAAAAACGCAACCCTTAGATGTTTCAGACTACAAAGGTCAAGTAAAGATACTCCTATCACTCTGAAAAAACTTTCCCTTTTTCTAAAAAAGATTTTCACCAAATACAAAATTAGGACAATATTATAGTTAATTAGAATTTTCTATCATGATTTTTTCCAAAGCCTCTTTCACTATACGGCACATTAGAATGCGTTTTCTTGGGTTAATTGCAACCATACCATAGGTTTTTACATTCAAAAGATCCTCAACTTGCGATGGTTTCATAGCACCAGCTAGATCCTGCTTATTAGCTATAGCCAAAACCATAGAATTTGATTTATTCCCAAACTCATCAATTATCCTACGGGTGTTTAAAACATTTTTAGGAGTTGAATCAGTTACCACAAAAATAACTTTAGCACCCCGCATAAAACCATTCCACAAAAACTTAAAGCGATCCTGCCCAGCAATGTCAAAAAGACTAACCTCACATTCACCCAAAGTCACAAAACCAAAGTTAATTCCAATAGTCGGATCATAGTTGGTGACTGTCTTGTTTTCACTTAGCAGTGTTATTATGCTGGTTTTGCCTACCGTGGGAAGGCCGATGAAGGCCACTTTTTCATGTTTCATATCATAGTCCTCTTTCGTTTTGATTCGAATCACAGTATAGAGAACGGGTTTAGTGTTTTGAATCTTAGTGTTATTGTAATATTGCTTGGGGTATGTATTATACAATCATATTTGTCGAAAAATTGGTTAATTCAGCAACTGAATATTAAAAATAGTTATTTAATA
>DXJA01000438.1 GCA_019056875.1 Candidatus Jordarchaeum madagascarense | reverse complement strand
TAGACATTAGTCAAAAAATCGTGGAGTTGAAAAGAGAAGAAAAGGAAATAGGAAGAGAGAAATATCCCCTATACGAAGCAGCAAAGAGCGTGTTACCGAGCATGGAAAAAGAGAGAATCGTAGACTTTGTTAACAGGCTAGTAACCCATCTTAAAAATAAAAAATTACTTTTCGAGGGGTGGCAACAACAAAGAGATGTTAGACGAAAAGTTAGAGCAGAAATAAGAATCCTACTCCTATCCGAGTTTAAAAACAATAAAAATAAAATAGATGAACTTATGGAAAACGTGTTCACCGCATTAGAGGAGATGAAATGAAAAAAACTGTTATTCTTGGCAAAGATTTCACAGTTCAAGAGCAAAAATCAGAAAAAGATATAGTCGTACTCAGAAAGAACAGAATCGTTGTGGAAAGTCACCAAAAAACTGGAAACTCACTGCTCAAAGAGTACTTAATCGATCTTCTCTACACCCAGGTCTTCGAAATTTATGATGAAATAAAACAGGATGGAAAAATAGAAATCCTTGGTAATGTAGAATTTGAAGTTGTAGAAAAAATTGACAACAAAAAAGAAAGACTCGCGAAACTCAAAGT
The DNA here is from genome assembly GCA_019056875.1 of Candidatus Jordarchaeum madagascarense. Taxonomy (GTDB): domain Archaea; phylum Asgardarchaeota; class Jordiarchaeia; order Jordiarchaeales; family Jordiarchaeaceae; genus Jordiarchaeum; species Jordiarchaeum madagascariense. The sequence goes on along the minus strand of DXJA01000438.1, from coordinate 2,880 downwards.
AAACAAAATTTTAGTGAAACTAAAAGCTATATCATTACCCAAAGAAGCCTTAAAATACGTCATCGCCCACGAAATAGCTCACATATTCACAAAAAAACACACAGAAAAATTCTGGAAAACCGTAGAAACAATCCATCCCAACTATAAAGCGGGACAAAACTTGCTCATAAAGTATAGAAATCTATTAACAAAATAATTTAATTAGACCATTTTATTGCACACTTATACCTAATACATGATAGAAATATGGGCTGAATCAGATTTTGAACTTCACATTGTCAAAAATAATGTTTTTGATATCAGAGTAGAACGATATTAAATTCGCCTCGGTTATTGATGCTTCTCCTGGGTGGGCGCAATTACTTCTCATAATGAAACAGCTCTCAAGTCTTTGGTGCTGGTTTGAATCTATTAAGTTCATGTACTCTAACATCCATAGCAAATCGGTATCAAAAACTGTAGCTCTTAATTCTGAAATTGAATGGACATTAAATTCTTTGTTAAATCTTTTAAATCTGCCACTTTTCATATTTTTCATTTCGAAGCTATTTCTATTAAACTCGTCAAAGCCTATCTTTTCTACTACTTTATGCATACGGTGTACGGCAGCATTCCAAGCTAATACTATTGAAGCCCTATAGAATTTGAAGCCCGCACACCCAATAGCTTCTTCTAAATACTCTCTTTCGTCTTCATCAACATTTTCAAGAATGTTATTTAACTGTGTTATTTTACTTATTTGCCTAGATGATTTCATCACCGGGACTAGAAGCTCGTCCTTAAAATCAGATATTATATTGTTAACAACCCTGATATAACTCGTTTTCCTTTGGTTGCGTGTTCCTAATTTGAGCAATTCCTCGAATAAGACCCTATATTTTTTTATTATACTTTCATCAACTTCAAATGAGGGCAGATTGTTCTCGATTTCTTCAAACCAAGTTCTTGCAAGGCTCTCTGATTCATCTTTTATTTCTTGGCGTGATACAAAATCGCTTTTTATAGAATTAATGGTCTTAAGAAATTGCCTCAACAATTCTTCCATTTGTTTAAGTTTAGAAACCACCAAATCTTTCATAGTTTTGTTAACTCCGATATAACGTTAGCAAGCTCCTCTTTTCCTTCATTGGATAATTCCACATGTTCTTCGTCTTCTAGACTTTTGAATAGTTTGGAATTATTTCTAAAGTTAGCTTTAAAATTTGGTGGATCGATACATCTCAGGTCTACGCACTTCTCTCTAACAAGATCCATAGAAAATTCGAACTTCGAAGGAGTAGTTTTTAACGCGTTTTCTAAAGCTATAAGCAATGCGATCTGAATTTGCGCCCTAGATTTTGTGGTAGTTATTATCTCATACGTCGGTCTAATTTCGCCTCCTTCAATATAGAATAACTTGTCCATGACTTCCTCTTGAATAGAGTATCGTTTTAGAAAGGCCTTTACATCTACTGGCAGTTTAAGAGTAGTTTTTAAAGTTGGAATCTGTCGTTCTACTCTAATTGTAGGTGTAGTTTGTAATAATAAATTATTTAATAGAATTTCAAAGCACTTATCTTGAAATCTCTCAGGTAATGTTTTAACAAATTCGACTATTTTATTTATTTCTGGTTTTAACTCTTCCAAGTTCATACTATAGACGCTCCAAATGAAAACATTAAATTCAGTTAAATTGTTTTTCTAAGACTTGGACTATCTAAAATCTCTTTCTCAAACCGATGCTAACTATCAGACTAAAAGTTTTAGTCGCATCCTAATCGCAAGTATGTTTTAAAATTTGTAATAATGAATATTTAAAATTATTGGATTTTAATAAACTCCATTTTTATCATTTTTTCAAATCAAAGAAACGGATCCTCCCACAACTTTGGAAGTTACCACAAAAATAAAAAGAGGTCGTGCTCTCACTGAAGTGCATAATGAGATAGGTAGTGCTGAATTTAACACCCTACTTTATTGCAAACATAGAATTGACTCTTTCTTTACATATTAGCCTTTTTTCTATTTACCCAATTTTCTACAATTGGCCATAAGTCGACACCCAATCTATTGGAAAAGAGTCGAATTATTCCACGCACTTGTGATAATGCTATACCTTCCACTATCTTCTTAATACCGTCTGGGATGTTTTCTAGGCCTTCTAAGCACTTTATTCGAATAGGCTCCTTTTGACGTTGACTAATCTCTTCAAAAGCTTTATTGGCGTCACTTGCAACTTTATCCATTGTCACAACTATCCCCAAGTTTCCTCCGTATCTATCTACTCTATAAATAAATTTAACAGCGTCCCCTACCCCAAATTCCCTGTCTTTGAGTTCTAAGAATAAACGTGAACCAAAATCTTCCACCATAATATCGAGTTCTTCGCCTCCAACTTCCAATCCCCATTTTATACAATCTTTTTTTACCCCATTTTCTAAAAGAAGCTCAGTAATCCAAATAGACATCCATAAACTTCCATCGATTAATTTTTTCCCACTTTCAGTGAGAGTGTAGAATACCTGTAGATTTTCTTCAAGATATGAACGTCCACAAAAATCACAACGTGAAGAAACAAAGGAATCTCGGTTTAGATAATCTTTAGAAGGTATAAGACAAATATCGTGCTGATTCTTTTTACATGTTAACAAATACTCTTCTGTCACCAAACCGTTTGAAAGTAATAGTTGAAGCGTGTCTGATTTAATCAAGTTAGCAACATCTTTACTCATGATTTTTTTTAGTCGTTTTAATCGCTGAACAAAACGCCTTGCATCAATATCCATCAGAAGATTGGTTGCCTTAAACTCCTCCGAACTGTAATTCGGTTCGCTGCCCCGAAGTTCACTTTCTTTATTTTTAGATACATCATCTTTTAATTTTAAAATATCTATTCCATGT
>DXJA01000437.1 GCA_019056875.1 Candidatus Jordarchaeum madagascarense | reverse complement strand
ATAGGGAAGTTGTGTTTTATATGCTTTGCTAAGGGAGGGAGCATGTCCAAAAATTCTTCTATTTTTAAGTAGTATTCTATTTTTGCCATGGCTAAAATAGTTGTACGTAGGAAGCCTGTGTCCTACAAGTATGCCATAAAACTACTCGATGTCCAGAGATTCACCCTATACAGCCTGGGAAGCACACCCCTCATAGCCTGCATCTCGGATCAAATCCCGCCCCTCGAAGAAGTGTACACCGCCCTCCACGAAGCAGTCCTGGAACGCCTAGCCCAGGAAGCAAAAAGGGAGCAGCGCAACAAGTACCGACCAGAAAGGAAGAGACCCTGGTCCCCCACAAAAACCAAAGTCCCCTTCCAAGACGCTGCAAGCAAGAGAGCCAGAGACCATACCCTAAAGGACGACCTCAAGATCGCCACCGCAGTTGTAGAGAAGCTGGGAAGCCCCTGGAACTCCTCAAAAATGGGCCGAAAACCACACTACAGCCCAAAAAAGCTAGTCGCAGCAATCCTTGTTAAGGAAATAAGAGGAGGGATGAGCTTTGAGTCACTCTCCACAGAACTCAAGAATCAGGGCTATGACGCAAGAACAGAGGAGGCAAAGGAAAAAGAAGAAAAAGGATCCCGGAGCCCCTGCCCCTCCCAGCTCCACTGGGCGATGACCAAAATCCCCGAAGATTACCTAAAAAAAGCCCTCCAGATCCTAGACCAGATGGCTGCTGAGGAGCACACAAAGCTCTTCGGAGAAGAAAACTTACCGGAGTACAGCGTAGACTCCACGGACGACACCGGTACCACCCTCAAAGAAGTCACGGTGGCCATGAAAACCGAACTCCACCGCCAGACCGTGAAGTACGGCCTACTCGTCCGACTGGTGACCAACACCGTGGTAGCGGTTGAAGCCTCGAAAAACAAGAGGGACGCAAGACCCCTCCTAAGCTACGTGCCGCCGGGCGCAACCGTCTACCTGGACGCCGACTACGATGTGGAGTACAACTACGAGTACGGTCAGGAGAGGAGAATCACCCTCATTGTGTACCCCAAACTGTATGGTGAGAAGCCCTACAAGGGGCGCCACCGCCACCAGGCTCAAAAGGATTTTAGCAAAAAGAAGTATGGGCGCCGCAAGCTGGTGGAACGCCCCATAGGGAACAGAGAGGCCCGGGACGGAAGCACACTGAACTACCGAAGACCAGACATGCAGAGAAAAGGACTACTGCTCAAGTACATCGCCCACAACATCCGCGCGCTGTTCACACAGCAGGCCTGGCCAGAGATCCTGCGACCAGTGCAATTCCCTTAAAAAAAAGGGTAGGGCACAGGGCATGGCTAAAGCAGTTATACTAGTGGACTCGCCGTCCACCTATTCGGCTCAGCGGCTACCATAGCCAGTCCGCCCAGGCTGTTTACAACAGTAAAGGGAGAATTATCGACAATAACATACCTCAAACAATCCTAGAAAAAACGAATACTTCAATTTTTTGGACGTGCTCGATTTAAATACAGAAATAGATTCAATATAGTCTAAAGGATAGACCTCTCAAATAAATAAAAAATATCGTCCCTCCCCCCAAAGTTACTTTTGATGCTATTTAAAAGAACTCTGGTTCCTTTAATCGGAAGTGGAATACCCATTGGCATACTGGATCCCCTCGAGCCCGGCAGAGAACCTCATCGCAGGTAACTGATTCCGCATTCCAATCTTGCAATCTATTTTCCTCTATCCATTCAAGGATACCAGCATTTTGATTGCACATGAACAATTGTGGTGACGGGGAAACTATGTCTTTGCAGAGTGGACAATCCTTTATTGAGTAAGTTATGTAGACATCATTTCCCTCTTTCCGGTATTCGGTTTTATCAAAAGCTGTGCCAGTAAAGAATTTGAAACCGAGATTGTAGGCGGACTTGGGATCGGCTAACTCTTTTAGGTTTTTTGCGGGTTTTTGAGTCGCTGCTAAGTATCGTGTGTAGATGAACTCTCCCATAGCTCTTCCAATGTTTTTTAATTCACGGTTAGCTACAGCTGGGTCGCCGTGGACTTTTAACAAGTAGCTGACTATCGCTTGTCCTAGGGATCTAATAAGTAGTGCATTTACTTTTTCGGCTTTGATTCTCCATGCTAATACACCTTTTACTCCCAAATTTTTTCACCTCTTTATTTTTCTAATTCCCGAAATATATTTTATCGCTCCCTTCGCGCTGAAATCGCCAGTCGTTATCATTGCCCGGGCTTTTGATATTCCCAATTCCTCAACAATGTCATCAATAGTGTGATCACCATCACAAAGCTCAAGAATAGCTATAGCCATCGGGTCCTTTACCTTTTTTAGAATCTTTTTGTCAACAAGAACAGGGAAACTAACCATCATAGTTTCCTCGGTCTCTCCCCCTATGAAGGTAGCCCCAGATGGTTCTTGAGGGCGCTCTCCCTCGATTTCCTCAGGAGGTATTTCCTTTGGAAGTGATTCAGCAATTAATGCTTCTTCAGCAGAAGAACCTTCTTTTACCAATCCGAGACTCACTTCTTTTGTGGGTACCTCTATTACTTCCTTTACTTGCGGAGCGGGAAGCTGGTCTTCTAATTCCGAAAACCATTCCACATAATTTTCCTCTAGGCGTTTACCGGCAACAATTAGTACTCCTTCTTTTTCGTAACTTTCTATTGATAAAATAATGCGGGGAGAAACCTTGTAGACTAGCAGGTTGCTTTTTGACAATTTTTTAAGCTGATAATCGCCAACATTCCAGACTGGAAAAATCGGGCATAATTTTTTCACTGCATTCTCTGATTCTGATGTTAGGGCGGAATAAAGTATGTTGCCACTATAATCTAGGAAAGCGACATAGGATTTCTTGGGCATAAACCTATTGATTCTTTCGGCGATTTCTCCAAAATTCTTTTCCATAGCTCGCGCCTTTTCTGATTATTTTTTAGTCTTCAAGTTAAATGTATGAAAAATCATATATAATAATCTTTTTTTTAAGAGAATCTAAAATACAATAGGTAGTTAAAACTATTTTTCTCATAACCGCTTATTTCTTCAAATATTTTTAAACACTTGTTCAATCGAATCCGTCCAAGAACGCCTTCACGTTTTTTCCCAAGTCTTGATGGTAGTATCCGCCTTCCAAAATAGCGAAACGTCTTCCCGCACAATTTTCATCCGAGAACTCCTTGACCTTGGAAGCTATTTCTTTATAATCCTCGGTTTTCAGTCTGCCTCCCCAGTCCAACTCGTACTCGTCAAAACCCGCACTAACCGCAACAATATCGCATCCTCTAGCAGCCTCGACTTTTAACTGCTCCGAAACTTCCTCCAAGTACTCTTTTCTACCACCATGATTCGGATTGAGAATAGATATTCCGGGTAAACCGCCCAAAATATTGACTGTTCCGTCTCCGAAGTGTAAATCAATATCCAGAACAAATACTTTTTCAGCCTTACCCTCGCTTCTTAGTTTCAAAATGGCTATTGCCATATTATTGAAGAAGCAAAAACCCCAGCAAGAGTCACTAGAAGCATGGTGTCCAGGAGGGCGAATCAAACCGAAAGCGGGCGCCCCATCATACGCTAACTCGGCAGCGGTAATAGCTCCCCCCGCAGAGAGAGCAGCCACCTCATACAAGCGCTTATTTGACTTAATCTCTTCGACATGTCTCTGAGTATGCGCCCTTAACAGGTCCTCCTGAGAAGCGGGTTTAGGCTCAACAAACTCAAAATGCGAACCAATTACATTATAAATACTTTCGATACGCCCAGCCTTTGCAGCAGGGTCAGAAGAATAAACAGTATTGTACATTTCATGGTAAACAATCTTCAAAACCAACCCAACCTCCAAAAACTAAATAGTTCACTCTTCTTATCATGTAATCTATAACTTTTAAATTTTTACACCAGAATTAAACATACAAAAGAAGTTATATTAATTTTATAGTATTTCAATTTTCAAAAAAGAAACTGGTGCAAGTTTTTAGAATTATTAAAAAGGTGTATTAATTGTGGCTGAGATATCTTCCAAAGTTTTAATGAAGAAAAGAAGGAAGAGAGATTTAAAAAAATGCTTTCACTTTTTTGTAGTTCTAAGTTTTGAAACCTGACCAATAGCCAACTTTTTCCGAGAGTTATAAAAAGTTTTATGGCGAGCAATGATTTTAATTATTTTCTTCTCTTTCTTCCTCTTCTCGGTAGAAGTTGGGGTCTTCTCTATAATCAACATATCCTTCAGAAATTATTCTAGCTCTGAATCTCTCTCTTTTCTTTTTTTCTATGGGATTAAAATTCTTTTTCCCTCTTTTAGTCAAATTTTTCACCCAAACAAAAGTGTTCTATTTTTCACACCAATACATTTTCGTGCTGGTTCCCTTCACACGGATTCCTTTCCTCTGTAATAATTATAGGTATTATATAGATATTAAAATTTTGGTTGTGTCTGCTAATCGATTAACTTTTAGGGATTAATTGGGTCCCT
>DXJA01000436.1 GCA_019056875.1 Candidatus Jordarchaeum madagascarense | reverse complement strand
GGTAGCATCCTGCACAACTGGTGATTATTTTCTTAATTTCTAAATCTTGAAACATTTTAACATTTTTTTCAACGACATAGTCAAAGGCTTGCAGATTTCCGGTCCGTTTTGCAACACTTCCACAACAAACCTCCCTGTCTCCAAAAATACCAAAGTCAACACCGAGTTTATGTAATATTTTCGCCGTTGCTTTTGCAACTATTTGGGTCGATGAACTAAGTGCAGATGTACACCCGACGTAATACAAGTAGTCTACAGGATTCTTCGAGGCATCTTTAACTTCAAAATCCAGATCTTTCGTCCAATCTAATTTCGCTGATCTTTCTCGACCATATGGGTTATCTAACTTTATGAGTGCACTGTTCATTTCTTGGTGTTCTTCTAGTGCAAAGCCCGCTTCAACCAAGTCTGCCCGGAGGGCTTCATAGACGCTTACATTTTCTGCCCATCGGTGTGTTGTAAAATCAATATTAGGATTCTGTGCATTATGGCAAAATTCTTCGCAAGCTCCACAAACTGTGCATTGGAAAAAAATATCGGCCACATCTTGAGAGAGGGATAATTCATTCCAGAGAAGGCCTTTTAATATGGTATTTTTTCCCCGTGAAAAAAATGGTTCAAATCGAGGAGTATAATCGGTTTCATAGACAGGGCAAACTCCGAATCGCCCTTTAGATGGCCAAAAAGGATTTCGGCATTGTCCACAGGCCACACAGGATAAAGCAGCTTCTTTAACCTTCTTAAGGTTCTTCAATTCATCCATAGAAAATTCACCACATTAATATTGTTTCGAGAGATAGAACTTATCCGGGCTCATGATTTTATTTGGGTCTAAGGCCTTTTTGATATTTATCATGAATTCAAAATACTCTGGTGTCAGTGCACCTGATTCGACGAGGCTATGCCCGATAATTTCGCCCATCCAATAATGCATGGCACCAAGCTCTTTAATCTGAGAAATTAATAATGATTTCCACATTTGATAAATTTTCTCATAATCCTGAGGCCTCGGCTTTATTGAGATTCCGCCTGTGACGTCGATATAAGTAGGATAAACTCCAAAAACAATGAAATCTGCCGTTCCACCGCCTACTTCTGCAAGTGCTTTTGTATTTGCTTTTATCCAGTTTTGATATAAATCAACATATTTGGGCAATAAATCTGTGGGAGCTTTTAAACAGGTACCTAACGACCCAGATCCGGGGCCAAACATTCCGAAGTAAATATGTGCCCACTGCCATCGTCCATCTTCCTCATAGAACCATTTAGCTATGTTTCCATCCTCAACTCTGGGTCCCAATTTTCGCAATTCAGCTTCCTTAGCGATTTTATCTAATTTTTCAACATTTTCTTCTAGCTCTCTCGTGGAATCAGCCACGGTTACATAAAAGAGAACTGATCCTTTAATATCTGCGGTGGTCCAGCTTTTTTTAACTTGAAACATCTTTAAAAGGCGGGCATATGTTTCGGTATAAAAATAGAAATCGTGAATTTTAATGTTCTTATGTTGCCATTTTAACATGACTTCCGTTGCTCTTTCAACTGAGGGTTTCATTTTTGTAGTTTCGATATCGAAAGTATTAAACGCAGCATATTCGGGGAGGGGATATAATTTGAGAGAAGCTTTGGTTTTAATGCCATGAATTCCGACATCGCCTAGGAAGAGTCCCGTGTAATCGGGTCCTAAGCCCAGACGAGAAAAAGCTCGATCCATGAAAGAGTTTGCTTTGGCTCCGGTGTTAATGATCTTGCCAGTCGGTAGAACAACTTCGAGACCAACACACTGCTCTGTAACGGCACCATACATCGCAGCACCGCCACCACCGACACTATGATTCGATAAACCACCCCCTATTGTTGCGCCAAATCCACTTGCCGGACCGGTACTGCCAGTGTATAAACCATTATCTATTTTGCTGAGATAATCACATAACTCTGACCATGAAATACCACATTCTACCGTCACAATTCTAGCCTTAAGATCAACATCCAACACTTTATTCATTCGCGTTAAATCGATTACTATACCCCCATCACCAATGGGTTTCGCACCACCAGTTAGATCCGCCCCGCCGCCCCTCGGTATTATTTTAGTCTTTGTTTCATTTGCAACTTCTACAATTTGGGAAATTTCTTCTGTGGATTTGGGTCTCACAACAATATCTGGTTTGCCTCTTAGGATGGGATCTGCGTTTCTTGAATAGGAATATAGAACTGGTTCTGAATCGGAAACGTAGTTAGAGCCAACAATGTCTTCAATTTTATCAAAGGCTTCCATTAATTTAGACAAGTAAATACCAGCTTACTTAGTTTATTGACAATTTTTGCCAAAAAAAATAATTATATTTAAAATATGTGGGTATTATATTAAATTTTTTAAAACCCTTCCGTTTGGCAGGGTTTGATCACATTCGACGTAGAAACCTCCAATACTAGTATCGGAGACATTTATGACTTCTGAGCAGACATCGTATTCTGAGTATTCACTGGTTATTGAGTTCACTTTTAGTCCTCTTGCTACCCGAATATTATTCCATGCTATGTGCGTTTCGGTTAATTGGCTTAGAGCGGGTCTTGAATTATCCGCAACGTCGGGAATCAATTTTAGATTAATTAGTGGAAATGCTTTGAGAAAATAGCTGGGATCTACACCGGGTGCCTTCTCGGTTAATTCTGCTTCAACACGAAGAATTGTTTTACCTTTTCTAACTAATGTGCCTGTAATTTTATTACTCTTTATTGGGGATAGTTTTATATTACATAGCTTTTTGGGATATCCCCAAATTTCTCGTCCAGCTGTCAATGCAGCATCGTCATCCACGTAAATATTCATGACAAATAATCCCTGTGTTTTTTCATATTTGGTATATAAAAGAATTAAATTCTCGTTGTAGGGTCCGATTGTCGAATCGGGATATTCGGCAATGAAGATAGCGTCGAAGGGAAACTCAATAGATTCCAGTTCGGGAGGTAAAACTCGTTGTTTCGCCTCACTAGTCGTCTTGAACAGACAGACTATGGCTCTCATATTTGGATATTCATAAGGAGGTGGTGGATAATGCCCATTTTGGCGAGGCATCGAATAATCTATTTGTCCAGTTTTATTCATTTTAATCCCTCTATTCTCCGAGGTCAAATGAGGTAAACAAGCTTCTGTCGGTTTTTTCTGTAACATCAGCCAACAGCATAGCAGCTTGGGCATATCTCATAACGAGATCCATGTCTCCTTCGAGTCCAAGCTCTCCCGTCATTAAGGCTTGTATAGGATTTTGCTCTTTAAAGGCTAATTTTCTCCACGTCAAAAATGTTGCTTTCAGCGTCAATCCAGGCGGTCGGGGAGGGGCTTCTCCGGGTTCAAGTAATTTTATGCCTAAACATTTACCATCCTTTAAATCCAAGAAGGCAACTATATCAAATGTTATTTCGCCACTAGCAGTCATTATAAATAACATAGCTCCCTCGAAATCGATTCCCCATCCCTTTGCCGCTTCTTCATATTCTGGTGAGTTATTTAGTGCTTTGCAATATTCTGCAGCCCATTTTTTCCCCATATCTTTTATCTCATCAAATGTAACCATTTATCATCCCTACTTCAAATATTAACCACTCATTTTTTCCAGAACTCATCTAATATTTAAAGATTTCCAAAAATAACTTATTTTTACGGCACTTTTACTAGATTGTTTCCTCAGTTAAGCTTCGGGTAGTCTCTTCGGTTTCAATTATTTCTATTTTTCTTTTTATAATATCTTTAAGAAAATCTTTGACTTCTAGACATCCTTCGGGTGGTATTACCCCGTGACTTGTGGTTTTTCCACTTGCAATCATCTGTGCTGCTACTGAAGCTGCAGCGGCGGTTGTTGTGGCAAAACTGGCCAGTCCATCATAGGTGTATTTCACCGGTTCTCCTTTTCTTTCTCCCTTGACGATGAGTTTTTCCACAGAGGCGATTGGAGCCTCTTTTTCTATCATGTCTTTTATTTCTTGAGGGTAAGCGTGCTGCGAGAAGGTAAGTGAAACAGCAAAATCCAATGGGACTATGGATATCCCCTTAACACTAACTGGTTGTTTACTTGCAAATCCGGATCTGCTAAGTCTCCTAAAAACCTCATCCAGCCATACAGGGAGGGTGGCTCCCTTGATGCTCACATTCCTTACGCCATTAATGAAGCGAGGCAGTGTGAGTGGTTCCGGGTGTCCGAAGCTGTAAACCTCCACTTCTCCAATGGGGTCTAGGAATTTCACAATTTCTTTTTCCGAGCCCGCCTCAATATACTTTACTTTTCCATTGCGAAATGTGGGAACTTTTCCACTCAAGGAGTGAAGGATGTGATAATTCGCTGCAGGGCCTCCGGTGTCTCGGACGCTTACCGCCCAAGCTATTAGAATGTCATTCACTTTGTCCATTTTGCTGGCGGCGTACTTGGCTACCATGTTGCTGAGCCCGGGGCTTGCTCCACAGCCGATACACGCAGTTATTCCCGCCTTTTTGGCCTGTGCGTCATGTTTGAAGGCTTCTTCCGCGGCGTCAAAATCGTCGCAAATGTCTATCAAATTAACCTTTGCGTCTATGGCTGCCTCTACCACTTTTACGCAGTACTCGTAGAAGGGGCCAATGTTGCTTGAAACCACATCCGCTCCAGAGATAACCTCAACTAAACTCTCATGTACATTAGCATCCACAAACTGAGCCGTGACCTCGGTGTCTGATTTCTTGTGCTTTTCAACGACCTTTTGGGCTGCGCTTAGATTTAAATCCGCAACCACAACCTCGTCTACACCACTCTTAACTAGATCATCAACAACGGTGGATCCCATTAGTCCAGCTCCACCCAAAACTACTACACGCATAATAACACCTCTTCCAAATAATGATTTTAAAATGTTCTGATTCAACTAGGAGCAATTAACTGACTTATATGTTTCCCGTTAATAGGGATGTGAGAAGTGCGCCAATAAAAGTATCTAAAAGAGGGAAAGAAAGATAAATGAAATGGTATTTTTATATTATAGACCAACATCATTATAGGAGCATTAAAACAAGAAACCGAATCCCATACTACATATTTACCTTTACATAGTTTGCGTAACTCTATTTGCTTGCAATACCCGTTTCTGATATGATTCAATTAGTGCAGCTTTAGCGAAACGCTCATATACCAAATGTTTAAATTATACATAAATCCCGTTTCATAATGGTATCGAAGCGGTCTATATTACTGTGTAACATGGTTGAAATGTGGCGTGAACTCGAGTTTGCCTTATGGACCGATGATCTAATATTAAGTTGAAGGTGTTCGATTATGACAAAGACGAATTTATCTGATTTGAAAGAGTTTGCGAGAGAAAAAATTGGAGCGGATGAATATCCAGATGATTTTCACATTTATGATGAGGCGAAATGTGATAAATGTGGAGTCGTACCTTTTGAGGTGAACCTTGAACACCAGAATTGTGGATCGCCAGTAGATTTCCATGGAACTATCTGGCTTCAGTGTTCGGTCTGCGGGGAAAAGCAGGAGTATCTCTCCATATTAGTGGAGGGTGGTAAATTAATTAATACGGAGCAATGTAAGTGTAAGTGTGATAACACCACATTCTACGTAGCTAGCTGCGACAGAATAGAGGTCTGGGACGGCCAACCCAGCTTTTTTGACGAGGGAGTAGTTGTAGGAAAATGCAGCAATTGCGGCTCAATGGTAAGGATTGCTATGACCGACTAGTTTCCCAATGTACCATAATAAAAATTTGAAGGAACAAATTCCTCTGAAATTAAGATAATTGCGTACCACATTTGAGGATTGTTTATTTTTCTAAATTTCAATTGCTTATTCTATTTTGACTTTAGTACGAATTCCCATTGGCACCACAGATTTTCATCATGTTCATCTGGAGGGCACACAATACAGTTTACCTCTATTTCTGGATTAAACGTCTTTGCAAACTCTTTCAAATAGGTCCACCTGACCTTCTTACAGGGAAATTCACCGACCCCTTTCTTTAATCTAGTCTTTTGAGTGCGACAACTAGTTATTCTGAGTATTGCTTTATTCGATGAACGACTCCACTCCTTCTCTTCTTGGTACAAAGCCCAGCTTGTAGCCCTTAACGCCGCTATAAAAGACTCTAAATCATTACTCTCCAATTCCAAAATATTTTTCAAATCTCTGACCTCCAATTTCGCCAAGGCAGCCCAACAGTTGGTATCAATGCTTGTTGCGGCATCAGTGCCAAAATTTTCCTCTATACCTAAAAAGTAGAGACCGTCAACTCTCCAAATATTTCTAATTTGTAAAGAAAAAAGGTCTATCAACTTCTCTTTTGAAAGACTTTGCAACCAGCCATTATCTACGTCGCTCATTTTAAATCACCATCTATGCACCATTACAGTAGTTAAAGGTAAATAAAATTAAAGGTAAAAAAGTAAATAAGACGAGTTTGCCGTATTAATATTCGTCATATTTTTTATTTTAAATTAACAACGTAGTTATCTAAATAAAATAGGGTTGGTGAAAAGATGAAACAATTGCAGAGACCCAAAATTGTTACAGAAATCCCCGGACCCAAATCCAGAGAATTGTGGAAGCTTCACGAGAAGTACATTACCAAAAGTTTGGGGATGGACAACAATATTTTCGTTGAAGAAGCCAAGGATGCACTCCTTAGAGATGTGGACGGTAATGTTTACATCGATTTCGCTGGGGCCATAGGAACGGTAAACGCGGGGCACTGCCCACCTGAGGTTGTTCAGGCGGTTCAGGAACAAGTAGGTAAACTCATACACACCGGCTATCAAGTTATGCCATACGAAGTCTACGTAAGACTGGCTGAGAAGCTCTGCAGGATTACCCCGGGTTCCTTTGACAAAAAGGTTTTACTGATTAACAGCGGGGTGGAGGCCATTGAGAACGCGGTTAAAATCGCTATACACTACACAGAGAAACCCATAATCATAACATTTGAGAACGCCTTCCATGGGAGAACACGGCTGGGTCTGGCTCTCACAAGTAAGGTTAAACCTTTCAAGCTCGGTTTTGGGGCGTACGTTTACAACATGGATCGGTATCCCTACGCTTACTGCTACCGTTGCCGCTATGGTTTGGAGTATCCGAGTTGTGGTCTGAGGTGTCTTCACGCCATTGAGGAGGGGTTCGCGGTTCGCTACGCTCCGGAAGAAATAGCAGCGATAATAGCTGAACCTATTCAAGGAGAGGGTGGCTTCATTGTTCCCCCGGACGACTGGTTCCCGGGACTCAGAGAAATATGCGACAAGTATGGAATAGTGCTCATAGACGATGAAATTCAGGCGGGAATGGGCAGAACGGGCAAAATGTTCTGTATTGAACATTACGGCGTGGCACCGGACATGATCGCCATAGCGAAATCTATGGCCTCGGGTTTTCCAATTAGTGCCACTATTGGTAAATCGGAAATGATGGATGCAGCCCAAAAGGGAGGTCTAGGAACCACTTTCGGCGGAAGCCCAGTTTCATGTGTTGCCGCGCTTGAAACCATCAAAATTATTGAAAATGGTCTCGAACACGCCCGGAAAATTGGAGAAACCATCCTGAGAAGACTACACGAAATGCAGGAGAAACACGAAATCATAGGGGACGTGAGAGGAAAGGGATCAATGGCCGCTATCGAACTGGTTAAGGATAGAAAAACCAAAGAGCCTGCAGAGGAGGAGACCAAAAGACTTGTTGAAAAGTGTAACAAAAAAGGATTAATCACCCTGAGATGCGGCATCTATGATAACGTGATTCGGATCCTGGTCCCACTAATCATTGAAGAAGAACTATTAGATAGGGGATTAGACATTCTCGATGAATCACTAAAAGAGAGCAAATAAATTAATTAAATTTCAAAGAGTAACTAGGTCAAAGGAGAATAAACCTCTGAAACATGGTGAAGAAGATTTTGAGGGGATACCGTCTAATAGTTTTTGACATGGATGGAACAATTGTCTCAGGGCTCAACAGCTGGCAGGCTCTTCATAGACACTTTGGCGTGGAAAGCCTGACAAATTTGAGAGACTACTTGGATGAAAAAATCGATTACGCCGAGTTTATGAGAAGGGACATCAGACTCTGGCAACCACCACCCCACATCGATGAGATTAAAAGGATTCTTTCGGATTATGAGCTGCAGCCACACGCCGAGTATGTCATAAAAAAGGTGAGAGAACTTGGACTGTATATTTGTATCGTGTCAGCGGGCATAGACATCAGGGCCAAAGACCTGGGGGATAAATTGGACATAAATTGCACCGTAGCAAATGGTCTGGAAATTGACCAAAACGGCTATCTGACGGGTGAAGGCATTCTTAGAGTGGAACTATTAGAAAAGGATAAAGCTCTGGAAAAGGTTGCAAAGTTCTACGGGTTTGAACTCGACCAATGCGTTGCGGTGGGTGACAGCCAATTTGACATATCCTTTCTATCAGCGGCGGGGCTTGGCATCGCCTACAAACCGTCTGAAGAACTTATGCAGAGTGCCGACTTGGTAATAGATGACTTAAGAGAAATCCTACGAATATTCAAAAAATAATTTTGATGTGAGTTCTAGAAAGATATTCTTCTTTTAGAGTCTCCTTAGATATTCTGGTTGGAGAAGTTTTTTTCCGGTTTCGGGGTCAACCTCTAGGAGCTCGATGTTGGAGTCTAAAAACTCTAACATATCGTCCTTATCCTCGGGCAATTTGCCATTAACAGGTAAATAGTTGGAAACATGGTCGCTCAGAAATTCGCTGTTAACCTCCAGATCAGCAATCAGCGTTCTGGTTTCTTTTAAAACACCAAGAGGGGAACCCAAATGAAGAACACCTTTTTCGAAAACCTCGTGCAAGGGGGTTCCGGGTATTGGTATTAGGGTGCGGACACGAATAAAAGCGGGATCAATCTGGTTTAACACCTTGGCTGTTTCCCTCGCGTGCATCTCACTTCTCTCCGCTCCACCCAAACCCAGAATCACGTACTCGCTGAGATGAATCCCGGACTCAACCACCATTCTTCCCGCTTTAACCATATCCTCAGCCGTTGCCCCCTTATTTATGAATTTCAAAAGCCAATCGTCCCCAGTTTCTAGGCCCAAGTGAAGCCTAGTGAGCCCAGCCTCACTTAACCTTCTCAATTCTTCAACGGTTTTGGTGTGAAGAATGGTTTTCGCACGGGCATAGCTGGTTATTCTCTCCAGATTCGGATAAACCTTATACGTATGGTCTAGAATCTCTTCCAATTCCCCGGTTTTCAGGATAATGGAATTGCTATCTGCCCAGAACATTGTGGGTCTTTCCCCATAAACCTCCGCCGCCATAGAAATATCATTCTTCACATCCTCCACCGGCCTCCTCGAGAACTTCTGACCCTTATACATGATGCAAAAGGCACACCTATTCCAGGGACAGTTCCGAGTCACCCGGATCAGCATACTGTAAGCCTCAGATGGCGGTCGATAGGGAGGAAACTCAAAACCCATAAACATCACCATACTTCACAATAAAGTACTATTTTTTAAAGTTTAGCATCCGACCCTATAAGATTAACATTAGACTATTTAGTGAGTTAAAAAATATAAAAATTTGACCGAAAAAATTAACTTTTTTAGAAAAATTTTTTGGACACTTTTAGTGAAATATTATTTTCTACATCTTTTTACATAACTTTTCTCCCATTTTTAATGAAGTTATCACCCCTACCTATCAGATTCCCAAAAGATGTTTTGTCATCACCAACCGATATACATTCTAGAGTGAGCAAATAGGTGAGAAAGTATAAATTATAGACTAAAAAATAGACAATTTTTATAAGTATCAGTTATCACAAATTTACACAAGAATCGTAGAAGAGGGGAATCAATGCGGTTAAAAAGGACGGCAGCAATTGCTCTAGTAGGATTATTTATGGTACTATTTCTAACCAGTTTCCATTGTTTAAATAATAATGTTCAACTGGCGTACACACAGTTATATACTAATGGGGGGCTTATACAGAAGGATTATTTCTCACCAACAGTTACAAATACAAGTTTTGACTTCGAAATAAACATAGGTTATGGAAAAATCATTAGTGAAATAAATATAACTCTAACTGACATTAATGCACCAAATAAGACTATCATACCTGAATATAACAATGATACCAGTAAAGGTCTCTCTCAAAACAGTTTTTATGCAATGTGTTTTAACATAACAAGTAGTGCTTATTTAGATAATGTGAGCTTAAATTTGGTTGCTTCTGCAGACATGATACTTAATATCACAATAAGAGAAGCGGATATAAACGCTGTCCCTTCAAATTATATTTACAGCACCCAGCAATCTATAACTAGCGATTGGAACGGGTGGCTGGAAATCCCGATGAATCATACATTCCTAGAAAAAACCAGTACAAATAACGGTGTTTTTTTTGTTTGTATAAAGCAAACTACTACCCCAACATTTCAAGTTAGGTGGTATGCTTACCAGGATACTTCCCCGAGCGAAAATTATGGACCAGCCTATACCGATAGTAGTGGAAGCTGGGTTTTGGTCACTCCCACGGTGGATTTTGGTCTTAGGGTAAATATAAGTTCAAGTGCAAGCGCTCCTTTTGATGTTCCAGATCCGAGTAATATCAGCCTAGCTATTAACAATAATCTTCCTATTTTTTCGGATAAGAATATCAGCCGTTACCGTCTTTTTGATGTAAATCCTCTTGGACCTGTTGCATTTTTTAATGTCTCCTCTCCGTGGGATGAAATGTCACCTAATAACCCTCCAATTAGTTTTATTATTGAGGCTAATTATACTGTGGAAGATGCCCCTGTTCCAGTTATAGATTTCGGTTCACTTGCCCTAGCTATTGGTTTGATGGGTTCTTCGCAAGGCGGGGGGTCTATCTTATTCTTTGGTGGTGGTGGGTTAGTTGCTGCTGCTGTAATTGGGGTTGGTGGGTTTGCTCTTGTGCGTTCTCGTCGGAGAGGGTCCTTGTTTAATGGTTTGAGGAAGTTGTCTCGAGTTATGGCTTTGAATGTGTCTGGGATTAATGTTTTTGATTTTCCACTTAGTGAGGATGAGAGTGAAACTGATGCTTCCCTCATTGCAGCAAGTATTAGCGCTATGAGCTCTATTGAGGCGGAGGCGGATAGCCGTGAATCAAAAATACGGAGTAGGCGGGAGTGGTTTACAACGGATAAGAGGGTTTTCTTTAACTTGGGATACAGTGAGGTTGTTGCTGATGAGGCTGAGCGTTCGATTTTTGACGGGTGGTGGATGGGCGGAGTTTTCGATGAGCCCTTGAGTGATGAGGAGCGGAATCAGATTCGTAAAGTGATGAGAACCTTGGGAGATGAGGCTGTCCGTCTTGCCCGCATGGATTCCAAGGTTTATAACAATTTTGTCCACTGGGATGGCCAGATCAGAATTTTCCGGGAGTTCTTCCTTCAGGCCTTAAATAATGGCCTGCTGGCTATGGGTTTAAGCTTGGATAGGGTTATGGAGCTTAGGTTTCAGGGAGTTCAGAAATCCAAAATGGTTTTCAGGCTGGCGGAGATGGGTTCTTCTCTTTTGATTGAGCAGATGCTTTCCGCACTGCAGGGTTTTGAATCGGTTGCTCTTTGCCTCAATGTTAGTAGGGAGATGTGGGTTCGGGATGTGAAAAACTATTTGGAAAGGAGACAGGTTAAGAAACTCGAAAAAGATGCTTATGAAAAGGAAGCATTGCTTTACTCTACTATTAAGGGGGAGAGCATAAGTCGAGTCCAAGCCGCCTTTATTTACATGACGCTTCTGATGAAGAAATTAGCGTCCATGAACTTGAAACTAAATGTAATATTTTTTGGACTACCTCCAAAAAGTAAAGAGAAAGGAACTCGTAGAACCCCCGCTAAAAGGAAAGAGGAAAGTAGGATTGTGCTGGAGAACATTAACCCTTCGAATCCGGAACAGTGGGGGTTATTCACCCAGACATTGTTTGATATTATTAATAAGGGTGAAGAAGGCTCTGCGGCCAAAATGGAGTTTGAAAGCATCCTAAGTCAGGTGGAGTCCTGTCTAAAGGATCGTAGAGAAGAGACGAAGACCGCTACCATAATTTTAACAGCGGGTGGACTGAACACCCCAAAGATAATCAAAATGGTCAACGGTCAAAAACTAAAGAATACCTATACGTTTCTCTTGGGTGCGCCTCAGGAAGAAATGGTTCAAATCCCACCTCAATTCATACCTATTCCAGCTGTTTCAAAAGAGAACATAAAACCACTTGCTTAGATTCGATAGAAATGAAGTTTTAAAGACTTTCGTTCACTCCAGATACTCGAATCATTTTTTCAATAAAAAAGCAATTTATTTTCGAGAAAATGATTATTTCTAGTTTTATAAGCCTCAGGCCGATATATCATTCGTGATTGTGGTGATCATGATGCGAAGTAACTGGATGTTAAAAATGGCACTAAAAATGAGCTCATCGTTTTCAGGTATGATGTTAAAAGATGACATAAAATATAAAAAATTTATATAGTGCTTATTTTATTTACTATTCCTAATATCATCATAAATATGT
>DXJA01000435.1 GCA_019056875.1 Candidatus Jordarchaeum madagascarense | reverse complement strand
TATCGACTTCTTTGGTGAAATATTTGAAGATGCCCTTGATGTCCCTTTTTTTAACTAGGGAGCCAACACTTTCAAGAATGGTATTAACTGATTTAGCAACTTTTTTTTCAACATAGTCTCGGCTCTTTTCTTCATATACTTCGAGTTTTTTGGGCATGTAAACCTTGACTTTCATTTCGTTCAAATCCTTTAAAATCAACTAACAAAAAATTATCAAATGAATCATCCGAAATAATAATATGAACTTGAACGGGTAAAATTCAATTGATAATATTATTTTGTTGAATTATAAAGATAACTTGCTTAGGGATTATACTGGTTAAAAAACT
This sequence comes from Candidatus Jordarchaeum madagascarense, assembly GCA_019056875.1. Lineage (GTDB taxonomy): Archaea > Asgardarchaeota > Jordiarchaeia > Jordiarchaeales > Jordiarchaeaceae > Jordiarchaeum > Jordiarchaeum madagascariense. Next base: position 4,696 of record DXJA01000435.1, on the reverse strand, counting down.
AAAAAAAGTATAAATGTTTTTACACTCTAAATAACTTTCTTAACAAAAATTAGTAAATAGAAAAGATATTAAAAATATGAAACACTATTTAGGCTATAATTCATGAATGGAGGTTTAATAATGAAGCTGGAGATAACACTGTTTGAAAAAGCTGGAATGCAAAATACGGAAGAGACGCTAAAAATCGCAAAAAAATTTGCCGAGGAGAATAATATCACCGATATAATTATAGCCAGTACTTCGGGAGAAACGGGATTCAAAGCATCAGAAATATTTGATTTAAATAAAACTAATCTTGTGATAGTCACACATTCTTATGGTTTCGTTAAATCGGGATACCAAGAAATGCCCGACGAGTCCAGAAAAAAGCTAACAGATAAGGGAATAAAGGTTCTCACCGCGGGTCATGCACTTTCAGGAGCAGAAAGATCGTTCAGAAAAAGTGTAGGCGTATGGCTGCCTGTTGAACTATTTGCTAGGTTTCTGAGATCCGCCGTCTGTGATGGTTTTAAAGTTTGCATAGAGATATCTACTATGGCTGCTGATTCTGGACTTGTTCCAGTAGACAAAGATATTATTGCAATTGGTGGAACGGGAAAAGGTAGCGATACAGCGGTTCTGCTCAAGCCTGCTGATTCCTCAAATCTCTTCGAAATGAAGGTACGAGCAATCCTTTGTAAGCCCAGAGAATTCTGAGGCAGAGTATATTAAGCATACAAAATATCGTTTTTATTCTTTAAAGAACTCCTTTATTGGTCGTTTACAGTTTGGGCACGTTTCATCTTTCTCTAAATGCTCCATTAATTCCTCTCTGCAAGCGCTTTCAAAACAATAAGGACACATAACCTGATCATCATTTTCAGTTAAAAATTTTCCACATAACATGCACCTGGTAACTTCTTCTTCGTCTAGCTTTGCAAGGTCGAAATCTAACTCCTGTGAACTAGGGACTGACGGGGCTCCGAACTCGTAGACTCCTTGTTCAATTACCATATTTCTGATTTGGATTTGGACCTCCTTCGGAGCATGGCTTGCAATGTCCAACAATTTCTCCGCCTCTTCATTTAGTTCTTTTCCTCTAGACTTAGAGGCTACAATCCTCCAGACCTCCCGCAGGATGGGAAAATTACCTAGGATCGGAGTATAGAGGATATTAGCCGACTCGTAGGAACGCCCATCCTCAAAATACTTGTTTACCGCATCCTTAAACATGCCCATCCTCAGAAACTGAATTATAGGATTACTATTCGGTCCTCCTTCCTTTTCATACTGATCAATTATTTTAAACATCTGGCGGGTTCGGAAAATATTAAATACCAAACTCCCCAATAAGCAGAACAGTAATACAAAATCAAAGAGAATATATGAATAACTGGGAGAGGGAGCATACATATTGAGATAAAGGAGATACCAGATAGAAGCGAGGGAATACAATATTTGTTGCGTCGGATCTGGCACAAGGTAGGTAACTATTTGCCAGATTAGGACTGCGGATATTCCGCCTATTATAATGGAAAATATTAATAATCTTCTTTTTAGTTTATATTTGATCGTCTCTGCCACCGAGGCCACCTACTATGATTTTGAACTTTTTCTTGCCTAGTTAATTATGATTAAATTTGGTTACGGGATTATTATTTTATATTTCTTGTTTCAATTCAAATGTTCTTAAACTTAAAAATCTTAGCATAATGTCATGAGCATGGAGTGTTTTTATGTTAAATCCTTTTTATTTTAGCACTTTTTTAACACTTACTAAAGTTAATTTTGTAAATTGTCGTTACTCTTTACTCGATTTTGCTTATTTAGTTTGCTGATTCTTTAAATTTAATGTGGGCAGGATTTAAAAATATTACTTTCAATCATAAATACTTTAGAAAAATATATATAGAGGTAATTATAAATTATCGCATTACTTGCAAAACTAATACCCGTTAACATGAGAAAAAGGACGTATCCTAACGCAAGAGGTGAATTCATTGACAAACGGTAACGTGAAAACATATGAAGAGATAAATGAAAAAATCAAGAGAGGCGACGCAGTAGTAGTAACCGCCGAAGAAATGGTAAAAATAGTGGAAGAACAAGGTGAAAAAAAAGCCGCAAAAGAAATCGACGTGGTAACAACAGGAACACATGGAGCGATGTGTTCCAGCGGGGCGTTTCTAAATTTTGGACACTCTGATCCGCCTATAAAAATGGAGCAATTATGGCTAAATGACGTTGAAGCTTATCATGGAAACGCGGCAGTTGACTGCTACATAGGCGTTAGTAAAATGAGCAGCGTTAAACCCTTCAAATACGGAGGGGGTCATGTTATAGAGGATTTGGTAAGTGGAAAAGAGATAGCGCTAAGAGCTAGAGCATATGGAACCGATTGTTATCCTAGGACGAGGCTTGAAACCACACTAACTATAGACGATCTTAATCAAGCGATTCTATGTAATCCAAGAAACGCTTACCAGAGGTATAATGCCGCAACCAATGGAAGGGACGAAACGATTTACACCTACATGGGAAAACTCCTAGCCAATTACGGAAATGTCACTTACTCAGGCTCCGGATGCTTGAGCCCCCTTTACAATGACCTCGACTATGAGACGATTGGTATTGGAACTAGAATATTTCTCGGCGGTGGGATGGGATACGTAATCGGTGAGGGAACACAACACAATCCCAAAAACCGTTTCGGAACCCTAATGGTCAAGGGAGACCTGAAACAAATGAGCCCCGAGTATCTCCAAGGAGCCGCTTTCACAAAATACGGTACAACCATGTACGTAGGATTAGGGATACCGGTACCAGTACTAAATGAAGGATTAGCTAGAAAAACCGCCATAAGTGATGCAGACATAACCACCGAAGTCGTAGACTATGGAGTGCCCAGAATGGAAAGACCGTCACTAAGAAAAGTTACATATCAGGAACTCAAATCAGGAAGAATCCAACTGAACGGAAAACCAGTAAAGGTTTCCTCGCTCTCCAGCCTAAAAACTGCAAGAAAAGTAGCTAAAACACTTAAAGAATGGATAGAGGAAGGAAGATTCTTTTTAAACAAACCTGTCGAAACATTATCAACAACTAGAGAAGTTAAACCCATGAAAATCACAAAGGAAATTCATTATGTTCGTAGCATGATGATACCCGCAATAACAACTAGAATCGATGCCAGCATTAACGATGTGGCAAAGTTGATTGTGAAAAGGAATGTTAACCACATAGTTGTAGTAAATAACGACAACACTTTGGAAGGGATAGTAACCTCCTTCGATGTCACACGTGCAGTAGCTAATAACAAGAACAAATTGGAGGAAATAGTGGTTAAAAGAGTTTACACCGCAAAACCAGATGATCCAGTTGACGCAGTTGTGAAAGAATTGGAAACCCACAAGATTTCCGCACTACCGGTAATAGACGAAAAAAAGAAAGTTCTGGGAATCGTGACCAGCGAGGAGATATCTCGACTATTAGCCTGATGAGGTGAAGAAATTGAAAATAAGTATAATATTTGATACTGGAAGAGTGGGTGAGGCAATCACTTCCAAAGTGATACTAGAAAGAAAGATACCGTTTAACATTCTAACCGCGAAAATTGATGCAAAAGGTGGCGAAATGTTAATAGAAGCCCCCGACGATAAAGCAGCTGAACTAATTGAAGCATTCAAAGAAAAGGGAGTTCATGTCGAAACACGGAAATTTGTAGAAATAGTCCCAGACAAGTGTATAAACTGCGGCCAGTGCTATTCCATTTGTCCGGTGGACGCAATCATATATGATGAGGACTATACCATAACTCTAAAACAACACGACTGCATAGGCTGTCTTCAATGCGTGGACAGCTGCCCATTTGGAGCAATCGTCAAGGTAAGCTAAGCCAAAAAACACATCTAATATAACCCTTCCCCTCTAATTTTCTTATTTATCTTTTTGGATGATGGGAAGTCTATATATATCCCAAATACCATAAAACAAAATAAACACAAATTATGGGGACACTGAGTATGGTTATCGAAGGGGAAACAAATATAGACTCCGCAATTGAAGCCACCAAAATAATAGATAACGCTTTAAACCAGGTAAAAACCAACATTCAAAACATCAAAAACCAACTCAAAGAAAAAGAACAAGAACTCCAAAGATACAAAACTGAGATAGAAAACCTTAACAAAAAAATCACCGAACAAAAACAGGAACTCGAAACAGCAAAGCAAAAGAGTTCAAGAAGCGAAGAAATGGAAAAAGAAAACATAGAAATGAAGAAGGAATTACAAGGAATCCAAGAACAACTATCAAAAATAAGCAGCATGTACAGCGAACTGTCAAAAAAGGAAGAAGAAGCCATCGATGTAAGAGAACTTCTAACAATATACGTCACCCTACTCGAACAGGTTTTCGCAGGACTACCACACGCCAAGGTTTTATGGCTACTCCACGGTGCCAAAAAACAATTCAACCGAGACGAACTAACAAAAACATCAGGATTCCAACCGGCGATTGTTCTCAAAAGCATATACGATCTACAACAAGCAAAACTAGTCCAATACGACATGAATTCACAAGATGTAAAGCTAATGAGAAAACTGTACTAATCCAAAACATATTCGAAAAAATCTGCTAAAGATAGACACTTAAAAAGGGTACTCAATAGATTTTCAAAACAGTTTCCGTACCCCGCAAAATACTATTTTTATATATC
>DXJA01000434.1 GCA_019056875.1 Candidatus Jordarchaeum madagascarense | reverse complement strand
TTTATTTATTTATTTATACTTATTTGATGGTGGTGATGTATATCTGAGGGGGGGATGTTAAATAGGGGGGTTGAACCGCCTTCTTGGAAGGTGAAGGTAGACTGTTAAGTCTAATTTTTATATAGGGGTTTTATATTTTTTTGAAGCAAGAGGATCCAAAACTGCGTTCTTTTGGAGAAATGCGTGACCAGACTGTGGGTCAACCCGATACTTCACGAATAGAGCGTGCGCGTGTTTTTGCAAGAGAGACCATGAAAAAATTCAAAACCTAGTTTTTCTACATCCTCAAACATTTTTTTCAGGAATAGTGTTCAAAAGTTCTGATTCAAATTAAACTACTTAATTTTGGATAATACTTCTTTAGCAAATTTTTTAGCCTTCTGCTCATCCTCAGGACTTGGATGTTTTATCGCTTCCTCCATGTATTCGTTAAATTCGTCGTCAGGCATTTTTCGAGCCTCTTTGACCATTTTTGCGACATTCGGATCGGGATTACCCATACAATTATATGTTCCCAGATATTTGATTTCTTTTTGTTTGATTATTTTATCAAAGGAACCTCTAACTGCACTCTGTACTTCATCCTCCCAAATTGGGGCCATGTGGGTGTAGAATCCGGCAAGCTTATACTTGGGTGATTTGGGAAGGGAATTCATGACTTCCTTAACTGGACCTGCTAAATCACCGGCATGAGCAGGAGTTCCTACAAAAATTAGATCATAATTTTTGAAAGTGTCAGCACTTACCTTATCAATCTTCTTCAAATCCGCCTCATGCTCTTTTGAGACCTCATCATGAATGGCTTTGGCGATCTTTTCAGTATTACCACTCATAGTGAAATAAGTAACTAATATTTTCAAAAAAGCACCTCCTCTTTGGTCTTTTATATTCATAATATTACTTTTATGATTTTCCAATCCATCGTCTACAGATTTAGGGAGTTCGACCTTAACTGAAAAAAGGATAGATAGAAAAATTCGAAAACCCAAATGGACTAAAATCTTGACTGAAAATTTGGAATAGATACTGAATTAGTTAAATTTTGGACAGAACTTTTCGAGCAAAAATCTTAGCGTTTTGCTCATCTTCAGGGCTTGGATGTTTTTTCCCTTCTTCCAGCAGTTTTTCCCATTCCTCATCGGTAATGTTTTTAGTCTTTTTTAAATATTCGTAAACGATTTTTTGAACCGGAGGGGAAGGGCAGCCCTGACAATCATAACACCCCAGATAATCAATTTGTTTTTCTTTGCTAAGCTTTTTAAAGGAGGTTATGCATTTCTCATAGTTTTGTTTATCCGAAGAGGAGGAACCATGCGTGTAGAATCCCGCAAGCATATATTTGGGTGATTTGGGGAGAGAATCCAAAATTTTCTTAACTGGAGCTGCTAAATCTCTCAATTGACAAGGGGCGCCTATAAAAACCAAATCATACTGATTCAAAGAGTCTGCATTAATCTCCTCGATTTTCTTCAAATCCACCTTATGCTCTTTTGAGGCCTCATCATGAATGGCTTGGGCAATTTTTCCCGTATTACCAGTCTGAGTGAAGTAAGTGACCAAAATTTTCAAAACAACACCACCTATAAGCTCTAATTAACCTCCAGCTACGGGAGGCGAATAAATACTTTATCCATATCACCAAGCTTACTTTTTAATCTTTTTAGGAATGCTATAGAACGGCCATTAATAAGTATTGAAACATCATTTCTTACATCTTCTTTATCCAGATTCATAATCGAGTTTTTTATATCTACTTCTGTTAATTTTGTTAGCTCCTCTATGAGATCAACTATAGTAGCTCCTGATGGTAGTGTCACCCATAAATAAGAAGTTTTTAATTGCTCCCTGAATTTGCCAAAGAATTGTACATAGACTTTCAAATTCATCCTCCCAAAAAATAAAGGAGTTAATTTTATTCAGGAAGTTTCCCCATTTCTTCGAGCGTTTTAGCGGCATCAGATAATCCTAGTTCTTCAAACTTATTTTTTGTAGGTATACCGGTTTTGTCGTCCCATCCTCTTACTTTGTAATAATCATCTAATAGTTGCTTTAACTCAAAAATTTGTCCCTTTGATGGGGCTCTTGGGACTGGTTCTCTTATGATTCTTTCGGGAGCCGTGTCATCTTTTCTAGAGAATCCTTCTCGAACGTTAAATGCGCGTTCTAAGTTGAATATTCTTTCACCCACCAGCCATAGGTATTTGGGGTCTTGGAATTCTTTAATTCCAGTAGCTGCATAAAGCAGTTTGCTGTATAGTTCAACAGTAATCATATTCATGCAAATTGGGAAGTGGCAGATCGGACCAGTTTCGCTTAGAGCGGTTTCATCTTGGCAGTATTTTGTCAGTTCTCCTTTGCCCTCTACTGTGAGGGGGTCTGTCGGTTTGCCAATTGCGAATCCTATGAGTTCGAATGTGTTCCAACCAATGTTGTGACTGGCACCTATTGGAGAGGTAACGTAGCTCAATCCTTGGGCTTTTGCTGATCTTGGATCGTATCCCGGAAGCTCAAGCCCTTTAATTTCTTAGCGTATCTTAGAGGTTCTTTGGAGCATTCTTCGAGTTTTACAGCAATTCTCTTCTGCATTTCTTTGTCAATACCTTCCAAATCTTTCAATGCTCTCCGAGTAAAAATTATTCTATACATCAAAGATATCCTCAAGGCGCTTTACTCTGCCTTCCTTATAATCAGTTCTTGCTTCTTCAATTGAGCGTAAATACTCTTCACTTGAAAGCGCAGACAAATCTTCGATCAACTCTTCCAAAGTATCCTTAATAGTAGTTGATATCAAGGTCCGCAATTCTTCAACCGTTAAGTCCTTTACCTTCGTCACCATAAAATAAGCACCTACTTATAGAACCTAAAAGCGAGTATTTAAGATTTCACCAAATGTTTTACTTCCTCTTTTATACTCATCTTATCTTAGCCCTTATGTTATTGTTATTTTTTTCCATATTTAAACCACTGAACTATCCCCGCTAGCGTAAAGAGCTACTTTCCTCACCCTCCGAACCTCTATTTGGCGAGACTCTATCTTATTTAAGTTTGTCAAGAAACTCTTTCTCAGTCAAATTACGTAGATAGGGAGCGACTTCAATAAGGGTGACAACATTCAGGGTCATCCCTTCTTGAAGGGCTTCCCTCAGTGGTTTTAAGACATGTTTATGCTTTGGGAAGCGTTGGTCAAACCAATAGATTCAATAGTTGGCATCCACGTAGATCATTGTTTTTCCCATATCTCCTTAAGTTTCTGGGGGTTTGCTTTTTGAATAGGGGAACCTTCCTTGATGAATCCTTCCATTTCGTGGATAAATTCTTCCGGGGTCACCGGCTTCATTATGACTATTTTTCCTTCTTCAAGTAATAATTTTACTTTGGTTCCTTCCCGTAAATCTAAACCTTCACGTAGCCGCTTTGGAATGGCAACTCTACCTTTATCATCTATTACCGCTTCATCGACCATAGCAATCCAACCAATCATCCCACTCAAGCGGAGATATTTAAACATCGTGAATATACGGAACTCATCCAGTAATTATTGCTAACGACAAAAATTGTTAACATTTAAATTCTTTAAAAGGAGTTTACTAAAATCTCCAGTTGGTGAGACATATTAAAATAGGAATCCATCTTCTTAGAGATTAGATGCCAGGCAATGAACTACAGAGAGTTCCGATATCAAAGTCAAAAGTGACGAAAAGGCATTAGGGTGAGCCCGGCATCGCTCACATTACCACTTACAGTTCAAATTCTTCAAACACTGCAATGACCATAAATTTCAACGGTGAAAGCCGGGATTCATGTATTGTTCAACTGAAATTCCACTAATAGTTCTTGGAGCAGTACGAAAAAGTAAGAAAAATTTCCCTAAAAAATAAATAACGAGAAGTAAAGATTAGGGAAAAGGTACAACACAGAAAATTAATACAAGCCTAAAATAAGTAAAATTGAACATTTATTGCTTTTTGCTGGCACCTAGGAGATCTGAGATTCTGTGGATTTCTATTAAATTACTTTCGTGTTTCTGTCCTGTCCTAACTCCGGCTGTGAATAAAACATTTTCTTTGTCTTCGATGAGTTTTTCGTTCCTGAGAATCTCAGCTGTGTTTCGAATTATGTCAGTTGCCTCACGGTACCTTATGTACACGGGTTTGACCCCGTAGACCAGTTCCAATTGTCTCTTGACCATTTTGTTGTCGGTTACGGCGATAATTGGTTGTTTGAGCCTGAACCTTGCAATCATTCTTGCAGTGTATCCGGATCTGGTTAAGGTTACAATCTTGTCCAGTGGCATTGAGCTTGCCATTAGGTTTATGGACTTGCTCACTGTTTGGGAGATGTTAATAAATCCGTTCATGGTTATTTTTCCCACTAACACACGTTCAGCCTGATTTGCGATTCTGGTCATCATTTCTACGCACTCCACCGGGTACTTACCAATGGACGTTTCTTCTGAAGTCATAACAGCGTCGCTTCCATCTAGTATTGCGTTGGCCACGTCGCTCGCCTCGGCTCGGGTGGGGGTGGGATTTTTCACCATGGATTCCAGCATTTGTGTAGCGGTGATCACAATTTTTCCTCGTTGGTTGCATCTTCGAATTATGTCTTTCTGGATCAACGGAACCTTTTCATATTCTATCTCCACACCCAAGTCACCCCTAGCGACCATTATCGCATCCGCTTCTTCCAGAATCGCATCAATGTCTTTTACCCCCTCATGATTTTCAATTTTGGCTATAATCGCTTGACTGCCTGAACCAATTTTGTTCTTAAGATTCTTGACATCATCGACATCTCTGGTGAAGGAAAGAGCTAAGAACTCGATATCATTCTCTTTGGAAAATTCTATTGCCTCTAAATCTTTTTGAGATAATTGGGGAATGTTATTAAGCCTCTTGTTGGGGATATTGACACCTTTATTAATTTCAATAACGCCCTCATCTTCAACTTGTAAATATAACTTACCATTTTCTTTTTTCTTCAATTTTGTTATTACCGCTCCGTTATCAATTAGAATCTTGTCTCCGGGGTTTATTTCGTCATAAAAATTGTATGAGAAGGTAAGTTCCTCATTCTCAAAACCTGCAACTAACACTTCGCCAGTCTTCACCTTGATAGGTGTTTTATTCCGCGTTCTAATGTTGGGACCCTTTATATCAATAATAATAGGTATTTCCCCAATCTCCCTAGTTAGCCGGATAATCTCTTTATATTGTTCAAAATCTCCATGTGCAATGTTTATTCGAGCCGCATCCATTCCGGCTTCATACATTCTCTTTAGGGTTTTCGAATCCATACTAGCAGGACCGATGGTACAGATTACCTTGGTTTTCTTCTCCTGCCTTCTAACCATATTCTATCCCTCCTGAATGATTCATTATCTGAAATAACCTAGTTTTAATGGGAATCAAATATTTAATTGCCTAGATAGTTTTTTAAAATCAATTTAAACTTTTTCAACACAAAAAATAATACCATTGACTTATCTAAGGCAGCAACTTGGGTAAGAGCTGAAGATCGGAATCAGATGCACTCTGTTATAAATTGTTCTCTATATTTCCTATTTGTCCCAAATATAATGTTTGCCTCTTTTATCCACCCAATTTTCCGTCCCATGTTTCTTTATTAATCGAAGGTTAAATTTGGGTGTGCCCCCGTGATAAAGTGATAATGGCTCTAGGAGTTCGCAATCTTCAAAGTCTGGGCACTCCCAACAACTATTTATTCCTTTTTTACGGACGCATTCACGGATCCTACAATTTGGGTTACCGCCGTTATTAATACAGGCCTTAGGGCACCTCAATTCTATCAGTGCAGATAACACTTTTCTGAAAATTTCGTAATCGTTGAATATTTCGTTCTTTCTACTCTTTAGTTCTGCATACCTCTCAAATTGTCTTTGATCTAATTCTTCTCTCAGCTTCTCCGCAACATTAAATAATATTTGATTGGAAGGAATGCAGTCCCCACAATATAGACCGCAGTAAGCGGTAAATTCTTTATTTTTTTCCATCATCTGAACTCTCATATTAGTACTTTTTTCTAACTCGGGTTAAATGAATGTTGACTTTTAGGAAGGTTCAAAATGTTCGAAGAGCAAGTTTTTTACGTTGCGTTATTTGAAGTTAATCTATGCTATTTGTTAGGTATAAAGTATGCAGATAGTCTTTAAATCCGTGTTTCTTCCAAAAAGTAGCCTATTCGATTTTTCGGAACTACTCGTAATTCAATTCTATCAATATTGCGTGATTCAAGCCATTCAAATACGGGCAGGCAGCAAAAGACTTAAATATTTTAGTTTTATTAAAAGTAAATTTAGGTTTCCCTAAATTTTTTAGGGCAATTCATAAATTCTGAGAAAGAGAAAAACAGTTGAGACCTATAGGTAGGCACAATTTAGGTAAGCAGGAACAATGAATGAAAAGAATAAGAAAGTTGTTCTCAAAAAGAAGGGATGCATAAAATAAAAAATGAACGTTCTCAATCTATATTATTTGTTGACCGGTAACACCGAAAAGGTGGCCAAAAAAATTTAAGAAACTGTCCACGGATTAGGGTATAATGTAGACTCCGTAAAGATAACCAAGAAGGATAGGGAATTAAATGCCCATTCATACGATTTTGTATTAGTGTGTTCGGGCGTGTATGGATAGGTACCAGATGCCATTAGTAGAACTTTTCTTGACAGCATATCAAGAGGAAATTCCAGACAGAAAAATTGGTGTAGTTCGGAACTCTGGCAAACCTCGTTTGTCTTGTTTCGTCTCGGAACAAAAAGTGAATTTCGAATATGTTAAGTTAGGTGAAATTTTTGTTTAGGCGGGTTAAAAATGCCTGGAAGCGAAGAAGAATATAGGTATTGGGGTGAACGTGCAAACACACATGATGATGATGTCCTCTACATAGTTGGACATACGATTAACCAAAAGATAGAGGGTTGGCTCATAAATCAGTTCAAGGATACCGATGTGGTTTTAGAGTTGGGCTGCGGAACCGGGATTTTCTCAGAGATGATCGCGGATAGGGTGGAGCGCTTGATAGCGACGGATTTGGCTGAAGAAATGATTGAGTTGGCTATGGAGAAACTGGGTCAATACGGCAACGTAAAAGTCCAAGTAGAAGATTGTTATGATACTTCGTTCGAAGATAACACGTTCGACGCCGTTCTGCTGGTGAACCTAATCCATATCGTGAAAGATCCAGTCGCGGTTCTAAGGGAAAGTGGCAGAGTTCTAAAGAACGACGGAAGGATTGTAATAGCCGATTACACTGGATATGAGATGCCCCCTTCATCGCAGATTAATCTGGGAGTTCGTTATATAGAGAAGTTTCATTCGCCCGCACCATATAATAGGTTACTTAGTCCAGATGAACTCGCTGAAATTGCCAAAGAAGCGGGTTTCGCGGTTGAAGAAACAAAACTAATCGGCGAGGACACAAAAGCGGTATGCTTAAGATGCCGAAAGGCGAGGAACGGAGGTGGCCAGTATTTTCGAAAAGAGGTATAATGCGCTTAATCCAGGCGGAATCTAAATAATCAGTCAGGTATAACCATCCCCACAGAAATATGAAACGTGTTTCAATAGGCGAATAGTATTAAATCAAAAAAATTTGAAAAAGTGAAAGATGTTAAATGATGTATTTTAATACATTTTTTCATAATCAACATAAGGCCTGAATTTTCCTTCTCTTTCTGCTTGTTTCAAGATTTCAATATATTTTTTCAAGTTGGATTTCGAAAACTCTTTCATAGGAGACCAGTCGGCTTCAATTGCTCCAACAGGACATGATTTTTCGCAGAACCAACAAAAAATGCAGCCCTCATTTTGAATTTCGGGAGGGCTAGCCTCTATGTTAATTGCATCTCCAGGACAATTTTCCTGACATTGTAAACATTTTGTGCATTTGTCGACATTTATTTCTAATTTGGGAGAAAATTTTCTAAAGAATTCTGGTGTTGCCATTTTGGAATTTTTTGCCCACCAAGTGTCTTCAATTAATTCAAACTTTGGGATCAAGTCCACTTCCCCTTTCTGGATTCTTAAACTAATATCGCATATGTTTTTCCCGAAATTTTTTGCCTCTTCAAGTTCAATTTCATCAGGATGATAGGCGGTATGCATAGGTGTTGGATAAAATTGAAGGGAAGAACTAGCATATGTGTCAAAAGAACCTATAACCAAAAGGCCTCTCTTAAGTAAGTCCTCTTTCATGTGATATAGTGTATTTCCTATTATGCTACCATGTGTACAGAAAAGAAAACATTGTTTTCCGTTCATAGTATCAATTTTTTGAATAAACTTTCTAACATTAACAGGTTCTCTGTAGAAAAAGGTGGGAGTGCCGATGCCAATTATAGCGCTCCACAAAAGTAATGCGGGTTTTTATTTTTGGTGTACGAGGAGGTTCTCT
>DXJA01000533.1 GCA_019056875.1 Candidatus Jordarchaeum madagascarense | reverse complement strand
TTCCATACTCGGAGCTGAGTGTAGGTGTTAGAAGACGGGTCTGGATCGATATTCGATGAAGTTTATATAGGAATGTGGGAGAATAAGAGGGGTTCTAGAAGAAATGGTTGTTAAGAGCCTGTGTGCGAAAGGGTTATCAAACCTTCCAAAGAGATGGAAGGGGTGCATAAATAATTTGTAACTATAAAAGAGTTAAATGATGCCGAGACCTCAGCCGTCAAAGGGGGAATATACCCCGTCTCTCCATCGCTAAAGGGGACTATATTCCCAACATCGCTGAGGCCTCGACGCCCATTTCTTTCAGGGTTGCATCTCTTTGGTTTGGTTTTCCGAATTTTTGGAAGCACTCTTTATTGGAGTGGTTGAAGAAACTTTTTCCATAGCTCTTCTTCGTGTTTCCCCGTTTCACTAACTATGGATAGGCTTTTACCTAAATTAAATAAATCTTTTGCAGTCTAACCCTGGTCTCTCAGAGCTTTAAAAAATAAACAAAACACTACGCTCTAGAGCGATTCTCCGCTCAATAACCGAAAATTTTAAATATTTTCCTAAAGAAAATAATCTCCAAGCGATGGAGGGAAAAGGAAGCTCACACTGCCAGCCGTAGGCATAAAAGGCATCCCGAGTGCCTGCTATGTTATATTACTTCTGGCAGAGAAGGAACCTAAATGGTTTAGTGCGAGCGGGAAATGTGGAGGACCTGGGTTGGATGTTTCAGGCACAGGCGTAATGGGAATATTCTTAATAGTGCTCCTAGCAGGGGCAGATGTCTCACAAATGCAGGCCATTATGCAACAGATCGACAACATCTACGAGTACGTGGGCCTGTCCGACGTGGAGCAGGGATACATTGACGCTAACATCACCACTCGTATCAATGACTTTTTCAAAAGCCCCACTATAAACCTGTTGAAGGGCAATTTCCCGTATGGTAGTTTTGAAGGATATTACGCCGACAGAAAGGGCCCAGACGAGGAACGCCATCCCGGCCATGTGTACATTTACAATAAGAGCGCTAATGGCAAAATCCTCTACTTTGAAATAATCTCCTATCCTTATTATGACTTCGACAGCTTGCCTGACGGGTTAAAACGCGAACTCTGGCCCCAGTGGTACGAAAACTTCAACATCTACACCACACCAGAACCCCTAGTCATATACCATAGATACCAGGACGAGAACGTTCCCTGGGCTGGTGACCAAACCGGTCTCTCCACGTTTTTGGGAAGAATGGTTCTACTAGCCAAACTCCAGCACATTACCTATAGAGACCCTAGAGAACTAGCGGAGCAGTGGACGAATTATTTAGACCGCTTCTACTTCGACTTCGACGATCTAGATTATATATATCGGAACTTTCCGCTGTTCTTGGAAAATCCGTGGCTCTGGCTTAAAAGCGGCTCCAGCCTGAACACCCTCATGGAACTGGTAGGCAGCGGGGTTATGTTAAACGATTTTAGTTTTGTCAGCGGAGACAACCCCTTATTCAACTTCTTGTCATCCGTTTGGGAAGCTGAGGAATACCATAACCTTTGGGAAGCCTGTTTCAACCAGACCGATGCCTGGCAACTTGTGCATTTAGGTGATGACACGTGGGTACCCCTACCGTTCCTCGTCGCCTATACTCACGTTTTAGACGAGATGGGTCTGTTAGATCTGTTTGGTGAACCAAGCTCCGAAATCTACGGAGCATACAGTAACTGGAGCCTCACGTTGAACGGTGCGGATTCCCAGTACAGTTACGAATTCATTCTGAGCAGTATTTTTGACTCCCTTGCCCAAAGCACTCTAATCTCAAGCTGTAATAACCCCTCAACATGGAATATTAGCGGGCAAAACGCCACACTCACAACCGACGGCTACAGCCTAATAGTAAATGTGATGGGCAACCACTCCAACACCACCACCCTCAGCTACAATTTGACCGAGCCCCTAAACCTCTCCGATTACCACAGCCTATTATTATGGTTTAATATGAACGCCACCAGAAGCGACTTCTCAGAATTAAAGATTACACTTTATGATGAAGAGAACGATTGGAAAGAATATAGTAGTTGGGCTTATGATACGTCTGAGGAGTGGGTTAGGTTAACCCTAGACTTAGATGAGCCGAACTCGGAGAGTGGAACCTTCGGTTTACTAGCCAATATTACTATCACCGCTAATCCGGAACAGGTTCTCAATTACACTTTCTCAATTGACGATGTACGTGCAAACTCCTATATTTTGGCGGAGTGCATATGGGATACCGATTGGTCAAATCAACTATTAAGTGGGACCGGAAACACCAGTATCAGCGTGTACGGATTCCCCTATGTCTACGACTACCCCTACTCCCTAGCCTTGGAATGGAACCTCACCGAATCCGGTGGCTCCGCCTCTTACGTTTATGACCCGAACGGGGCTTGGGGCCTTAATTCTGAGAACTTCTTAACCTTTATGCTTTATGGTTTTGGAGCCGAGGATCAGAATACCACTCTTAAGGTTCGCCTGTGCACCGATGGGAGCAACTACTTGGAACAGGATATGGGATGGGTGGACTGGTACGGTTGGCGTAAAATCTCGCTTCCCCTAAATCTGATGAACGAGACTGGAACTGTAAACTATTCCAGTATCGACCATATTGAGTTCAAACTGGGCGAGATGGGCAATGGAACAGGTATGCTAGTATTAAGCGACATTCAGTTGGATTCCCCCCAATGGGTAAAAGTAGAGTTTGTGGTGCCTGACACCGTGCTTAACGGTGACGGCGACAGCTATCCCTGGATCGACTTATATTGCTGGAATGGGTCGGAATGGATACCGGTGGGACAGTGGGATGCTGACGACTCCAACAGCAGTATTGGGTACAGCATCCTCTGGAACAGCCTAGTCTATTTGGACGGTACTTTGGCCAGCGATCTTTTCACCTCTCAGAGTGTTTGTATGTACCCGGTGGGTACTGGCTCTCAGAACCCCTACTCCGGTGATGTGGGAGCCATTAATTACACGACCTCTGAGGACTCTGCGGGCTTGGCGGTTATGCTTGCTCCTCCCGCCTACGGAAACATGAGCAGCGCCATGTTCCGAGTGGAGGTTCACTTCGACGATTCTAACAATTATGTTAACACCAAAGATTATCCGATTGCCTTCTTCTACTTAAACTCCAGCTTCACCAATATGAGCCTGAAGGCTAATGACACCGGGCAGAACCAGTATGAGCTGTTTTATGGTAATGGTTCTAGTGTACTGTTTCTGAACTTGGAGACCGCTGTGGGTGATAAGAATCTCAAAGAGTTCTGGGTGGAGGGAGAAAACGTTAGCCTGTGCTACGGCCTGTTCAGCAGTCTGGATGACTGGACCATAGACTCAGATAACTCCACGGTATTTGTTATGGGCGGGGACCAAGTATTAATTCAAAACTCGGAACACGTATATCTTAACTATACTTTCTCCCCCGGGCTAGACATAGATTATGATGAAACGTTTACGGATGTCGTCTATTCTTGTTCGTATTCTCATGCGCAGAATGAAACCAATCTCACTCTCTGGATAGAGGTTGATGAAACTTGGTTGAATTATACACTTCCCTCCATTGATGAGCCTATGAGGTTGCGGATACCCCTCAACGGCTCCACTCTAACCGAAATCTCTTTTGAACACAGCACAAATACTACCGAGGACTGGTTCAACATAGAATCCATTGAAGTCTTTTATCTGACCAACATCACCCCGTATATTCAGACCTCTTCTCCGGGATATATGAATGAAACCTATATCGCCTGCATCGGCTATAGTCCAAGATTCATACAGACTCTAAACACCACGGAGCTACCTGCGAGTTGCTCGGCCTGGGCCTACGTGAACGGCTCCACGTCGCTCATCATAGAGTTCTACGACGAGAACAACACTTTCCTAGGATCGGAAATGGTAACTGGGAGTGGCTCCGACTGGTATCCCATACTAATGATTGACTTGACGGTGCCCGTGAACGCCACCAGCCTCAAGTACATTGTGGAAGCGGAGAAACTGGATCACGCCTACCTCTGCCCCTCCATACTGGGAGGCTCAGGCATTTACGAGAGTTTTAACTCGTTAAAAGGCTGGTTCATCGTGGGAAACGGCACCGCCGAAAACAATACCCAAGGACTAACGGTAACGCTGGACGAGAACGAAACCCTAACCTTGTGGACCGATGTTTCAGTGATGGGCTTCGACTTCTCAAGCTTTGACACCATCGCCGCCGCATACAATACTACCGCTAACATGAATGTGAGCATAGTTTTTGAATGGCTTCTCACGGACATTTATGGAAACATTACTGTTTTCCAGTCCTTCGTGGAGCTTTCCCAAGATTCCAAGTGTGCGGTTGACCCCATATCAAAATACGCCAAGATTTACGCCCCAATCCCCTTCCCCTACGAGGACTGCGTGGAGAACATCTCTTACACAACCTATGACCTGAATCGAATCCTGCTCAACTTCTCAGGAACCGGGCAAGCGAATGTGAGCTGGGTGCAAACCCAGTATATTCCCGACTGGGACTTCATATCAGTTTCCGAGAATGTCACAAACACCCACCTGTACGTGAACTGGCTCACCCAGTCCCTAATTTTTGGCGGAGTCTTCAACAGTACCGGTGGGGAGCCGGACTGGATTGGAATAATGCACTTCTTCGAGGAAGATGTGAATCTTACAAGAGACCCGGTTCTGGAGATTAGTTTCCGAACCCATAACACAAGCCTCAAATTGGGTGTAGAGGTTCTAATTTACGATGAGTTAGGGTTCCAATGGGTCTGGAAGAAATTACCTGACTCGCAGATTATTTACGAGCACCCGATTTACACGCCGACTCAGTTTAATGTGCCTGAGCTGCTCATGGAAGAGGATGGCAACCTATATACTGGTCTCCGCGCGGTGAGACTGTACGTTAACGATACCAGCGGCGATTTTAACGGATTAGGAAGCTTGGAGATTAACAGCATCTGGCTGCACCCAGCGTGTGGTGCACCCTTATCATTTTTGGTCTTGGACGACTTTGAAGCCGACGACCTGTCGTTATGGGAAAAGTCTACGGGCTGGGTTATCCCCTATACTGATATTGACCAGTGGAGTAGCGACCTGCTTACTGGAGGGAACTATGCCTACAGTCCAATAGGCTGGCAGGATGAAACCTTCCAACAGGAATGGTTTAGCGTACATGATGGGGATAGCAGTAATGGTGTTCTAATCTGGACTCCCACGGAAACCGTTACTGCGGTGTACACCGTGGATAGTTCCTTATCTGATAGTTATGTTCGCCACAAATATAATTTAGGTCATAACAACTATCCCGACAGTGACATTATGAAACTGGGGAAATCTAGGGATTATCTGGTGTGGAGTGCGTACTCTGCTTACTCCAAGTTCCAAATTGATATTCCTAAGAATTCAACCATTCTGAATGCCTACATCAGCTACATGTGCTCTGAGGACGAGACCCGTGAGGACATTGACACCTTAATATACCTGTTGGATCAAGATGATTGTGCAGACTTCACTGGGAGTATCTGGGAGTGGGACACTACCGGTGACAACGTGGCTTGGACTCCGCCAAAGACCTATGCAGGAGTACGGTACAATACTGCAAACATTTCAAGCCTTGTCCAGAGCTACATAGATACACCGGATTACCGGCAGGGCTACTATATTGGTTTCAAACATGTGTGCGATATCGAGTTTGAGGCTTATAAGACCTGGTACCAGTTTGACTTCAACGGATCCTATAATGCTCCTCAACTCCACGTATCCTACACTCCCGCCAACTACACCATAGAAAAGAATCTGCCAAACGTGGATAACAAACTGTATAATTGGCTTAGTTTACGCGCCAAAAGCAGTGTGGACAGCACCATCAAGGTGGCTCTGGGAAACGGTGATGATAAGTATCATAGAATCTATTCTTTCAATCTCACCACATTCTATCAAACATTCCATGTCCCCATCTCAAACGGCTTTATTACCAACTGCATAACCATTTACTACCCAGAAGTGGATGACAACATAACCGTTAACGTGGACTACGTGAGGCTAACAGCCACAGTTGAACTAAATAGCTTAATAGAGAACGCCTCTCTCTCAGAAAACGGAGGCTTCGAAACTAATACTAAGAGTAAATGGGGATGGACTGGTTCCTTAGGAATAGTTACAGACCCGGTGGTTGAGGGAACCTACAGTGGGAAGATTACTTGCAGTGGTACTGAACAGTACTTATTCCGCACCATAGATTACGCTTCGGATAAGATTGTTCGGTTCTCAATCTATAAACCGCAGGAATACACCGACCAGAGGGAATACTTCTTTAAGGTAATTGACGATGGCTCGGAGAATGGTAATACTATCATCTACTATTTGGTGGATGTTTTCGACACCTATGTTGGTGAGCAAAGCAGCTATGTGAAGCGACTCAAATGGGTTCAGGAAACGGAGGTTTACACCGACTACTTTTTAGACATTGGAGAATTGTTTAGAATCAACGGTTTTAGTGTGCCCTCCACTGTTAAGGTTCTGTTCGGAGTAGAGACTGGTGGTTCGTCTGATTATATGTTTGTGGATGATTTTAGGGTCTATGATCGGGGTGAGAGCGGGCCAATTGGTGTGGAGATTGATTCTAGTAACAAAATAGCTGATTATCAGGCGGTGAAGCTTGTTTACAACTTCACCAGCGGAAATGACGATGTTTGCAGCTACACTCTGAGCGTTAACCGAGATTTCAGTGGAGAGAAATACATCCAACTCTTTGTGGATGGTGATAACAGCGGCCACATTCTGGGCGTCACCCTCTACTGTGAGGACGGAAGCTATGGTGGATGGAACCGGATTATAAACTGGGAGGGTCCCGAGGAGCTGGTTTTACCGCTGGACGATTACGATTATGAATCTACTAAAGTAGTTTCGGGACAATTAAAGGAGATAGGGATAACAATTGACGATAATCCCGACTCCTCCACTGGTGACGGCTACATCTCCTTGGCTGGTTTCCTATTCGGACACCCCTACAACTTTACGCTGACTGGGGAGAGCTGGAGCGGAGACAGCGCAGTCCGAATACAGAACCAGGAGGGCGGCTGGGTGCGCGTATATGCTGAGAGCAGTACTGTGGGACGGATACCGTTTACTCCGGATGAGCTTCTCTGCTTCGCGGTCTTGCCTTCTGGTGATACTCCGTGGGCAGTTTTTGTGGACTTCAGCCTTAAGGATGAAAACACCGTTACTCTCTGCTGGTATCGTGGAGATTGCCCCATTCCCGAGAGGTATCGTTACGATTTCTTAACCCAAGTTGACAGTTTACCGGATAACTGGAATGAGTTTCGTTTGAACTTGTTCGATGCCGTTAAAAATTATGCTGAGATGAGTGGTAGGAGTGGCTTCCAGTACTTGGAGAAGGTGGCTTTCCTTGTGGGCACGGGAGAGGCGGTTTTTGATAGTGTTCTCATCCGCAATGTGCCCCAGAATCTTGACACCAGTCCCTTGAGCGTCTTATCCTCACCGGTAATATTCTTCTACGATCCAGCCTATCCCTGCACTACTGGTGATGAGGGAAATGATTGGAGCTTGGTGAATGAAACCTTCACCGCGTTGGAGAACGCTCTTAGCGTATTGAATATTAATGTGGTTTGGGCCGACGCTCATGAGACAAGAAGCCTTATTAGCGCCTATCCCCGCAGCATCTTGGTCATCGCGGGGGGCATAGTGCCTGATACTTTGATGGGGCGTGAGGGCTATAGTGTTCTTGAGAACTTTGTGGAGCGGGGCGGTACTGTTGTTTTTCTGACTGATGATCAGGCTCCGGTGAGCGCTGTGGGGCGAGAGGGATATGACACTCTATGGTTCCGAGGATTGGGACTGGAATACCTATTAGATGTTAAGTCTCCTACTATGGAGCTTTTGAACTACTCCACCTTGGAGCCCTTGAGTGCACTGGTGGAGCCCACAGATATGGGGGCCACTTTGAACGCCTCTGAGGTTTTGAATGTTTCGGGTTTTGGTTGGCTTACTTCCTACCTGAGATATCAGAATGTGTGGGTTGAAGTCTACTACTATAACAGTTCAATACAGCTGGGTCGGGGTGTCTGTATACGTCCCCGGGACGCTTTGGGCTTTGTAGCAGAATTTCCCTTGGCTCCGATTCTGGATGAGAACTATACGGGCGTGGTGGAGAATTTCATATCCGATCACTATATTAATCTGTGGTTGGATACTAGCGGGTTTAATTTTGATGATTATGAGCATCCTCTGCCCGCTGTTAGTGATGAGCGGTTTGTAAGCTATTACGCGGAGTTTAAGGCTGGTAACTGGACTTTTGAAACGGATCTTCCGGAGGATGAGTATTATGCTTCGGCGCAGTTTGCCGCCTCTTGGAGATTGTTTATGAATGCTACCTTGAACGACTCTCGTGACGATTCTATTGTCGCTAACCACACCGTGGATGTGAACAGTAGTATTTCTATTGCGGGCTTCCCCTTCTTTACCGCCACCTTGGTCACAATTGGCAATTATACTAAGCTCAAATTGGAGGTTGAAGTTTCGGGAACTTGGTACACCCTTTTTGACGATAACTGCACCGATTGGAGAAAATACGTCTGGTATCTTCCCAACACTGTGGGGGGAAGTGAGGACCACCTCACCGGTGTTAAAGTCACCCTATATGAGAACAGTACCAGCGGTGTGGGTAATGCAAGCGTTTCGATCACCGATATGGGTGCTTATACCATAGGTGTTCCCGAATACGGTTTGCCAAAAGCCTTAGACTTGGACTTTGAGAACGCTACTGGTTATGATTACCTGTTTGCTGGAGGCGAAGATTACCCGGTAATGGGCTTGAAGTTTAACGACACTGAGAATAGTGTATACACCATCACTAGGGATTATGCTTTTCCCTTTAGTTTCTTGGACTACCCCTACTTGGAGGTAGCCTTATCGGGCACCGGTGGCAATTACACCGCGGAACTGTGGCTTCAAAAGAAGTACAACTCTGAGAACTACACTTGGATTCAACTGGATAGCTTTAACTTTTCGGACACCGGTTCTCTGAGGCATGTTATAGGATATAATTTGTACGCTCAATTTAACGCTTACAGCGAGTTCTTCAACCCGGATACTGCCGACATAAGGGCTTGGAGAATAATTGTACGGGGCAACGCCTCGGAAGTCGACGCTAAGACCTGTGTCTTCTCAGTACGCTATGTTGCATTAACCGACTATTTCACCTGCTGGAGTATATATCCCGGCGGGGACCTCTATTCCGGTGGTGATGGCTACGTTGGAGGCGCCGTGGGCCTAGAAGAGTTCACAGGCGAATCATTAAACGAAACAGGGGAAATCGGTCTGGTGGAAGAGTCTACTGTTTCGGAGAGCTTCAAACCCTCTCAGGTAGATGTCTCAGAGAGCGTTTCTCTGGAGGACTACTGCCTTTCCACCGAAAGCTGGGAAATATATAATAAGAGTGGCGGAGCCGATGCGAAAATCGTTTCCATAAGCGAACACATCGAGTTAAGACTTATGGATGCCGGTGCTGGCGACTGGGCTATATTCCGCTACTGTCTAGGTGGGATTAATGTTTCCCAGACTAACTATTTGGACTTGAGGTTCAGAGTGCGTCCCGAAGTGGAAGAAAAACTGGTGGTTTACGCCGAGGTTTCGGATAATCTGGTAAAGCTGGAGGAGTTTTACCCTAATGATTTGTGGATTACTCGGAGATTGGATGTACTCTCAGCCCTGGTTGAGGCGGGTGTTTCTAGTGTTTTGGTCACTGGTTTGGTTTTTGAACTGGTGCGTGAGGAGGGTTCTGGACGCTACGACTGCTACGCGGACATCGATTCTCTAAGGTTCTCCGGCTCCGCGTCTTGGAAGGGCAGCCTTTCCACCTTGTTCTTTGACGACGAAATCCCCTCAGTGTTCAAGTTCACCAGCGTTCAGGGAGCCACCCTAGTCTACAACATTCCCACGGGTTACCACGACTACAATTTGGCGTTTAAATTAAGATACTTACTTGAAAGCGACTGCCTGGGTGTTAATGTTTACTTCTACAACTGGTCCTCGGGAAAAATGGTGAAAACCACCACCCTAAACACGACGGATTCTTGGGAAACCCTGAGTGAGAGCATATACGGTTGCTTTGTGCGCCACTATGATGGCCGGTTTCTGGTGTACTTGGAGCCACTGTGCCCCGAGGGTGTGGTCAGTGTGAATCTTAAGGTGGACTGGGCGGAGGTTCAGGCGAGCACCTCCACTGAGAACTTTTTCCTATTGAGCGGTATGGGGCTGGATTCCCTGCCCACTGATCTGGACGGGGTTTTCGACCAGCTGGGCAGCGAATTGGTGTGGTTCGGCGAGGACTACTATCATCGTCGGGTAGCCTACTGGCTTGAAGGGTGGAACTATCGGAAACCCATCACGGTGACTTATTCCGGTGAGTTGGACAATCTCACCTTCTTCCAGGTTATGGTTCCCCTACAGGGAAATAATCCGGGTGGAGACGGCTATGTGGACTTTAGCCGGGTTGCTCTGGGGGGGAGTGATATTCGGTTTACCGCTTATGATGGTTTGACTCTGGTGGACTTCTGGGTGGAGAGCTGGAACGACACCTCTCAAGAGGCAGTGGTATGGATTGAATGTCCTCTTCTGAGGGTGAACGAGACCACCATCTTCTATATGTACTATGACTGCGCGGGGGCGGAGAGCATCAGTAGTGGGGATTCCACTTTCCTATTCTTCGATGACTTCCTAGGAAGCAGCCTCGGCGATTCTTGGAACCCTAACGGCAATGTGTCCGTGGCGGATAGTGTGTGCACCATTGGCGGAGGCACCGTTGAGTCTATGATAGAATCCGTCGCGGTGTATGGTCCTGGGATAATTGTCCAGAGCAGAGCCCGGGTTAACGACACGTGGGGCGAACCAATCGTCACCAAAAACTACAGTGTGGCGGCTTCGCTGGACGATACCTGGACCAAGTACAACTACCAGATGGGCTCCTCCAACCACCCCTCGGACACCGTTCTGCAAGGTCCCGGGTACTACACAGCATATCTGAAGAAGCAGTACTGCTACGTTTATGTTCGGCTCCAGCTGGACATCCCCACGGGGTCGGAGATAAAGGAAGCCTACCTCTACTTCAAGAGCCAAACCACCCAGGGCACCAGCATCCCGAGCTACGTTCAACTACTGAACTTTGATAACTGCCCGGATTTCGACGAGAACCCCTACACCTGGTCCACCACCGGCTCCGTGGACTGGACGGTGCCCGCCACCACCCAGAACAACTGGTACCACACCCCGGACATTAAGAGTCTAGTTCAAGACTACGTAGACCGGTCGGGGTACTCGCCGGGCGTTACATACGCTGGTTTTAAGGTTAGGGGTCACGATGAGCCGAACGCGGTTAAAGACTGGTATAGTTGGGACGATCTAGGCACGGGCAACGAGCCCTACCTCTACGTCAAATACACGCCTCCCTTCGATTTGAACAATTTGAGCGCGACTCTTTCTCTTTACGAGTATAATGGGAGCGTCTTGGGTGATTTGATTTCTGTGGGGCGTTTGGACGGGTACCCGTTTGCCGGTGACTGGTCCTGCGTGGCTCAGGATGGTGATTACTTTGCTCAGGAAAGCACCGGGTGGGATACGG